>CAKZYJ010000178.1 GCA_937884755.1 uncultured Flammeovirgaceae bacterium | reverse complement strand
GTTTGAGCTGATCTACGGCTGCGGCCCGAAAGGTGTCGGCCGCGCCCAGAATCACATTCCTTCCCTGCTTCTTAAACTGATGGGCCAGCTTACCGATGGTGGTGGTTTTACCCACCCCGTTTACCCCTACTACTAAAATGACGTGAGGCTGGTGGTTATCAGGAATGCTAAAGTCGCTGGCTTTGGTGGTAGTGTACGAATCATCGGCTTCGGTTAGCAAAGCAGCGATTTCTTCTTTCAAAATACGATCCAGCTCCGAGGTATTCAGGTATTTGTCGCGGGCCACCCGTTCTTCAATCCGGTCAATAATTTTCACCATCGTATCTACGCCTACATCACTGGTTACCAGCACCTGCTCCAGTTCGTCCAGTACTTCTTCATCTACGGTAGACTTACCGGCAATGGCTTTACCCATTTTCTCGAAAAAGCTCTGCTTCGACTTTTCCAGTCCTTTATCCAGCGATTCTTTTTTATCCTTAGAGAATAAACCAAAAAGTGCCATACTATTAGTTAAAAATGAAAAATTGAAAATTGATACACTCAACTCCACGAGAAATCAACTTTCGCCTAGTTTACAATAGTGTACCTTACCCAAAGATATACAAAAAAAGCCCTAAACGGGCTATATATATCTAATCCTGAAAGGTAACCAAAGTTACTTTTTGAAGTGCTCCTTTACATCATCAACGGGCACCATTTCCTCTTTAAAGGTATAAGCGCCGGTCTTCTCTGACTTTACCGCTTTAATCACTTTCGCGTAATTTTTTCCGGTACTAGTACGTAGGGTCGCAACGGTTTTCTTAGCCATGATTATTTAATTTCTCGGTGTACAGTATATTTTTTCAAAACAGGGTTATACTTTTTACGCTCCATACGCTCCGGAGTATTCTTACGGTTTTTGGTCGTAATGTAGCGGGAGGTACCCGGTTGGCCGCTATTCTTATGTTCGGTGCATTCTAAGATTACCTGAATGCGGTTTCCTTTTCCTTTTTTAGCCATGATCGCTAATTGTTATAAGTTACAGAATTCCGGTACTCAAATTTGCGAAGTCCCTTTGGCTCGAGCTTCTTTGAGTACGGCGGTAATTCCATTTTTATTAATAGTTCGTAGCGTAGAAGTCGATACGCGAATGGTTACCCACTTATCTTCTTCAGGAAGATAGAAGCGCTTACGCTGCAAATTGGGATAGAACTTGCGCTTGGTTTTATTGTTCGCCTTCGACACGTTGTTCCCCACGCGGGGACGCTTTCCGGATATCTGACAAACCTTAGACATATCTTAAAATTTTCTCGTCCTCTAAATTAGGGTTGCAAATATCTGAAATTCTTCTTAGAAAGAAAAATCCATCAGTCTGTTTTTCTACCACTACTCCTTTTGAATCCGTAGGGGCAGTGTCGGCAACCACTTCGGCAACAATAACCCCGTTTCAGGTGATAGTGTTCCGTAAACACCCATAAACCTTCATCGGTTACGTAATAATCTTCCGCAGTCAACTTCGGACTCTCTCCTGAGTCATTGTTCCTTTTATGATCGCTGCTCAATTTAGTTTCCTTATTTCTTGCTACCTTTGCGCTTTTCTAGAGACAATACTAACGAAAATAAACGTATGACCGAAACAACGTTAACCACCCAGCAGGCCATTGAATTAGAAGAAAAGTACGGGGCCCACAATTATCACCCGTTGCCGGTAGTACTCTCCCGGGGCGAAGGCGTGCACGTGTGGGATGTAGAAGGCCAACAGTACTTTGATTTTCTTTCGGCCTACAGTGCCGTAAATCAAGGGCACTGCCATCCCCGCATTGTGAAAGCCCTCACTGAGCAAGCCCAACGGCTTACGCTGACTTCGCGAGCATTCTACAATGATGTGCTGGGACGCTACGAGAAATTTATCACCGAGCTGTTTGGCTACGACCGGGTGCTACCAATGAATACGGGGGTAGAAGGCGGTGAAACTGCTGTAAAGCTTTGCCGGAAATGGGCTTACGAGGTGAAAGGCGTACCGGCCAATCAGGCGAAGATTATTTTTGTGGAAGGAAACTTCTGGGGACGCACACTGGGAGCTATTTCATCTTCCACCGACCCTAGCAGTACTAGGGGATTTGGACCGTTTATGCCCGGCTACGAAATTATTCCCTATAACGATCTGGAGGCACTAAAGCGGGCACTACAGGACCCTAATGTAGCCGGATTTATGGTAGAACCTATTCAGGGCGAAGCCGGAGTAGTGGTGCCCGATATCGGTTACCTCAAACAAGCTTATGAGTTGTGTCAGCAGCATAACGTACTCTTTATTGCCGATGAGGTACAAACTGGTATTGCCCGCACCGGGAAACTATACGCCTGCCAACACGAAGATTTTAAGCCGAACATTCTCATTCTGGGTAAGGCACTGTCGGGTGGAGTATTTCCCGTATCGGCAGTACTAGCCAGCGATGAAATTATGCTTACCATTAAGCCCGGCGAACACGGCTCTACCTTCGGGGGTAATCCGCTGGCCTGTGAAGTGGCAATGGCTGCCCTGAACGTAGTAATTGATGAACAACTGGCCGAACGAGCCGAGCGGTTGGGCCAGCTATTCCGCGAAAGAATGCAACGGCTGGCAGACCGACACAAGCTGGTCAGTCTGGTACGCGGAAAAGGACTATTAAATGCGGTAGTAATTAATGACGACCCAGAAGGCGATACGGCCTGGAATATTTGTTTGAAGTTGAAAGAAAATGGGTTACTAGCCAAGCCCACCCACGGCAATGTTATCCGCTTTGCCCCTCCTCTGGTTATTACTGAGGAGCAGTTACACGAATGCTGCGATATAATTGAGAAAACCCTGGCTGAATTTTAAACAGTTCTTCGTTGGCTGAGTTCATTGATAGCGACGTGCAAGGTGCGTCGCTTTTTTTTACGATCTAATCAATATAATTGGCGTCTGTAAACCATCAGATCACTACCATCACGTTTTTGAAATTCCGGCGAGTAAAGAAAAAATGGTGGGCCATGCTACAGATGTGGAAAGCACACCTTCCACTGCAATCAGTACCAGGACTTTCTTTTTATAAGTTGCTAGGTAGTGGTGGGGGAAACGGCTTCAGTATTCTTCCCGATTTGAGTACTTACGCGCTACTAGCAGTTTGGGAAGATAAACCCTCAGCCGTGGCCTTCTTTCAGAGCCATCCCTACAGTCAGCAGGTTTTTGTGAATGCCCAGCACTCCTGGACCATTTTTATGAATACGGCACGGGTAAAAGGAAGCTGGGAAAATGGCCAGCCCTTTCCCGAACAGAAAGCAGATGTAGCCAATGGCCCCGTTGCTGTACTGACTCGGGCTACGATCCATCCTGCTAAGCTGTGGAGCTTTTGGAAACACGTACCGAAGGTAAGTAATCGGCTGGAACACCATCAGACAGGAATAGTTTTCTCTAAAGGAATTGGTGAAGTTCCGCTGCTACAACAGGCAACTTTTAGTCTTTGGAAAAACCGGGAGGCCATGGTAGCCTACGCTTACCGCAGTGCCAAGCACCGGGAGATGATCAAGAAAACCAGAGAACTGGAGTGGTACCGCGAAGAGCTATTTGCCGAGTTTGTTCTTACCGATGCCAAAGGACAATGGCCGGATATTCCCGATCTTTCGCACTACCTCAACCACCCATCCTCCACTGAGTACAAGCGGGCAGTTTAGTTATGGTGTTTTAGTATTTAAGTGTTAGAGTTGATGTAAAACAGAGTTATAGCTGTTACTGTTTAGCGCTACATTACCTGAATGTTGATGTTCGCTATTATGTAGGTATGTATCTACCTCAATGCATAACACTCTAACACCAAAACACTGTAACACCAAAACACTGTAACACAATAGTACACTAACTCTAAACTCTGTATCTTTCCCCAAAGAACTAGCCTATGCACGCTCACCTTTCCGAAACTTATGATTTCTTATCTCAGCACATTACGCAAGCACCTGAAGTAGGCATTGTGCTGGGCACTGGCCTAGGGCGATTGGCCGAGGAGATAGACGCTGAGCAAATTATTTCCTACGACGATATTCCCCACTTTCCCGTGAGCACAGTGGAGACCCACCACGGAAAGTTGATTTACGGTACTTTAGGTGGTAGACGGGTTCTGGCCATGCAGGGCCGCTTTCACTACTACGAAGGCTACTCTATGCAACAGATCACCTACCCTATCCGGTTAATGCACCGCCTGGGTATCCGTACCTTATATATATCAAACGTATCGGGAGCGATGAATTTAGCCTACGAGAAGGGCGATTTGGTGCTGATCGACGACCATATCAACCTACAGGGAGCTAATCCGCTTACCGGCCCTAACTGGAATGATTTCGGACCTCGCTTCCCCGATATGAGCGAGCCTTACGATCAGGAAATGATTCATACCGCCTGGCAAATCGCCAAGCAAGAAGGTTATCGTATTCATAAAGGAGTGTATGTGGCGGTGAATGGACCCAATCTGGAAACCCGAGCAGAGTATCGCTTTCTTCGGAAAATAGGGGGCGATTTGGTAGGGATGTCTACCGTTCCGGAAGTGATTGTAGCTAAACACCAGGGGATGAAAGTATTTGCTGCTTCTATCGTTACCGACCTGGGCGATCCGGATAATTTGGAACCAGTGAGTGTAGAAGAAATCATTCGGGTTGCGGGTGAAGCCGAGCCTAAGCTTACCCGACTATTCTACCGGATGATCAATGAGCATAACTTTTGAGTTAGGTAGAACGATCCTTCGGTAGTTTTTATCATTAGAAATTACGGGGTAAACTTCCGATGTTTACGCTTACTTAGTTAATTCCCAGTATCTTGCTATCAGAATTTATCTCCTTTGTTGTAGAGCAACGAAGCGAAATCCTTCACCAGACCTACGAACACCTGTGGATCACGATGATTGCTCTGGCCATTGCTACAGTAGTGGGTATCACCATTGGGATACTGCTTACCCGCTACGAGGCGGCGGCTCGCCCTATGCTCGGCTTTGTTAATATCGTACAGACTATCCCCAGTATCGCACTGCTAGGTTTTATGCTGCCCTTCTTCGGCATTGGAGTGTTACCGGCCATCATCGCGCTGTTTCTATATGCCCTGCTGCCCATCGTGCGTAATACTTATACCGGTATTCAGGGAGTGGATGCGGCGATTAAGGAAGCCGCCCTGGGAATGGGCATGACCGACAGCCAGATACTAAGGATGGTAGAGCTACCACTGGCGGCCCCGGTAATTTTTGCCGGAGTACGTACCGCCATGGTCATCAATATAGGAGTTGCTACGCTTTGTGCACTGATTGCCGCCGGTGGACTGGGGGAGTTTATCTTCCGGGGTATCGCAGTAAATAATACCTATATGATTCTGGCCGGGGCTATTCCCGCCTCGCTGCTGGCTATTGTACTGGATACACTTCTAAGTCTGATTCAACGCCACATTCAGAAGTTACTAAAGCCGCTGGCGATATCCTTTGTCGTTCTCTGTCTGTTCCTGATTGGTCAGGCTGTGTGGCCAGGTGTTACGGGTGGTGCTCCAACGCTGGTAGCGGGCTTTAATTCGGAATTTATGGAGCGGGCCGATGGCTACCCTGGCTTGCGCGAAACCTACGGATTCTCAATGGAGGCGATGGAAATGGAGATTGGATTAATGTACGAGGCCCTGAACGAAAACAAGGTAGATGTGATCAGCGGATTTTCTACCGATGGCCGCATTCCGGCCTATAACCTACGAGTGCTGGAAGATGATCTACAGTATTTCCCCCCCTACTACGCGGCCCCTCTTATTCGCCAGCAAACCCTTAATCGTTTTCCCGAATTAGAAACACTGTTTCAGCAACTGGACGGGAAGATTACGGAAGAGACTATGATGCAGATGAATTTTGAGGTAGATCGTAATAAACGCTCTCCTCGGGAGGTAGCCAAGGAACTTCTGGACTTATTAGGGTTTGCTACCGTTGCCAAGAAAGAGGGTGAAGCTGACCTGATTATTGGCTCAAAAGCCTTTACCGAAAATTTTATCCTGGCCGAACTCTTCACCCTGCTTATTGAAGGGAATACGGGCCTGACGGTAGAATTGAAGCAAGGCTTTGGCGGCACCAAATTACTAATGGATGCCATCATTAATGGCTTTGTGGATATGTATCCGGAATATACCGGAACCGTACTGCTGGTGTTGCTGAAACCGGAAACCTCTACAGTAGACAGTTTGGTGCAGAACAAAGATTGGGTATACGACTACGTACAGCAAGAAGTAAAGCAGCAATATGAACTTACCTGGCTGCCTCCGCTGGGATTTAATAACACCACCGCGCTAATGATGCGCGAACCCCAGGCCCAAAAGCTACAAATAGCAAGTATCACGGATTTAAAGGAGTACCTCGCCAAAGAGTAACCACCGCTCACATTGGCAACCTTTTATTGGCTTAGTATAATTACGTGAGTGCGGAAGAGGGATTGAACTGCGCCATATTACTTCATTGGAAGAATCCTTTCCTCAAGCTTTCAAAAGAATGCTAATTGAAAAAGGAAAATAGATGGTTGATACGGAAACACTAAGAAATTACATTATTTGCTACTATGGTTCTCTACCGGTTTAAGTCCACGGGAAGCGCCTAATTGTAGCATGTACGCAAAAGCCTCGTCGCGCTCGTTACGGATTTTTCCGTCCAGCACTGCCTCTCTAAGCGCGTTTTTTAGATCGCCCACTACGCGGGAAGGTTTCAGTCCGAAGGTTAGCATGATATCTTCTCCGCTAATCACCGGTTGGAAGTTGCGTAGGTGATCTTTTTCCTCTACAGCTTGCATCTTCTGCTCTACCAAATCAAAATTAGCCAGGTAGCGTTTTATCCGACTGTGGTTTTTAGAAGTAATGTCGGCCCGACAGAGTTTCATCAGGGCTTCAATGTCGTTGCCCGCTTCGTAGAGCAATCGACGGATAGCCGAATCAGTCACTTCTTTTTTCACCAGGGCAATGGGCCGCAGGTGTAGCCGCACTAGTTTCTGCACAAATTTCATCTTCTGATCTAATGGCAGCTTCAACCGGCGGAAAATATGCGGTACCATACGCGCACCTCGGTCTTCGTGTCCGTGGAAGGTCCAACCAGCCTTGGGATGAAAACGTTTGGTAGGGGGTTTGGCAATATCGTGCAGAATAGCCGCCCAGCGCAACCATAGGTCATCCGAAACTTGGCTGAGGTTATCCAGCACTTGCAAGGTATGGTAAAAGTTATCTTTATGTGATTTGCCATCAATAGTTTCTACTCCCTGCAAAGCTACCATCTCAGGAAAGAACTGATGTAATAACTGGCTGTGAAACAGCAACTTAAATCCGTAGGAAGGAGGAGAAGATAGAATAATTTTATTCAGTTCGGTAGTAACTCGCTCTTGGGAAACAATCTGAAGTCGCTCGGCGTGGTCAATGAGCGCATTAAAGGTCTGGGGAGCAATATCGAACGAAAGTTGAGAGGCAAAGCGAATGGCTCTCATCATTCGTAACGGATCGTCGGAAAAGGTAATGGCCGGATCGAGCGGCGTTCTAATCATTTTTCGCTTTAAATCCTTCACCCCCTCAAACGGATCAACTAGCTCCCCGTAGCTATCATTGTTCAGGCTAATAGCCATCGCATTGATAGTGAAATCACGGCGGTTCTGATCGTCCTGCAAAGTGCCGTTTTCTACAATCGGCTTACGGGAGTTACGCTGGTACGATTCCTTGCGCGCCCCGACAAATTCCAGTTCGTAATCTTCGTGCTTAACCATCGCCGTACCGAAATTCTTAAAAACGGTAACATCGGTGGTGTATCCGGCCTGACTTTTTAGGTTTTGGGCTACCTGTTGAGCCAGTGAGATTCCGTCGCCCACGCACACAAAATCAATATCCTTAGAAGGGCGTTTCAGCAGCAAGTCGCGTACGTACCCGCCCACCACGTAGGTTTCCCTTCGCATCTGGCGAGCGGTTTGTGCCACCAGCGTAAAAATCGGGTTACTATGTAGTGCTTCCTTCAGATTCATAACTGCAAAAGTAACAACTCGCGGAGGAAATAATAACTTATCAGCGACTTGAATTAGGTAGAAGGCCGTAGGAGTAGCAGAAAAGTATTAGATTTAGAAAATGAGAATATGGCTTACACTAATATTGTGGGGGTTGTTGCATGTGGCTTACGCTCAAACTGAGTGGAAGGGTTTTCCACTAGATTCAATACAGTCAGAGGTAGACGGAAAGTGGCAGCCTCTTTACTATTGGAAAGCTGAGAAGCCGGATCAGCCGTTGGTAGTAGTACTGCATACCTGGAGTGGTGACTACACCCAAACCAATAACAGCCTGGCTGAAAAAACCAAAGTTAAGGGTTGGAACTACATCCACCCAGATTTTCGGGGAGCAAACAACCATCCGGAAGCCTGCGGCAGCGAACTGGTAATAGCCGATATCGATCAAGCGATTGATTGGGCGCTAGAGAACCTTCCGGTAGACCGCGACAGTATTTTTGTGATAGGAGCCAGTGGAGGTGGTTACGCTACGCTAGTTACGTATATGAAATCTCGCCACCACATCCGTGGCTTCCACGCTTATGTACCGATTAGTGATCTGGTTGCCTGGTACGAAGAATCGCTGGTCAGAGACCCTCGCTACGCTCAAAATATTCTGGACTGCACTGCTTCGGAAGATAGTATACTGAATGTTGACGAAGCCAAACGCCGCTCACCGTTCTTTTGGGAAACCCCCTGGGAAAAAAGAAAGGATGCTACGCTGCATTTGTACGCTGGAGTGCACGACGGCTACACTGGTTCGGTACCCATTACCCATTCTATTAACTTCTACAATAAAGTACTTCGTGATGCCGGAGTGGCGGACTTAACCAAACTGGTTGATGACCAAACCACTATTAGGTTGCAGACCCGGCAAAAGGGAGAGGAAACTGGTCAGTTTATCGGTGATCGTGAAGTGCATCTGTACCGCAACTGGAAAAATGTGTCGCTCACTATTTTTGAGGGTAGTCACGAGATGTTGGAAGATGTTGCACTGGAAATACTTTAGTTGGCAAAATTTCCGTAACTTATATCATTAAAGGTGACAAAATGAGCAATAGGGTTGATCATTTTATCGGTACACAAACCAAACCTGCTTTTCTAAAGAAGCTTCAAACCGTAGTAGAAGCGAACTTGCAAAACGATCAGTTCAGCGTGGAAGTTCTAGCCGAGCAGATGAACATGAGTCGCTCTAATCTGCACCGCAAGTTGAAGCAAACAACCGGGCAAACAGCTAACCAGTTTATCCGGGAGTATCGCTTGGAATGGGCGATGGAATTATTGAAGAAAGCCGACCGACCTATTTCAGAAGTAGCCTACGAAGTGGGGTTTGGCAGCCCAAGTTATTTTACAAGTTGCTTTACCGAGCACTACGGCTATCCCCCCGGTGAAGCCAAGTTTAGAGCCAGTGATACCGATCAACCGAAAGACTCGGGTAAGGGGCAGTCCTGCCGGTTCAAGGTACCTACCAAAGTATTGGCGCTAGTGGGCTTGGTAGCCATTGGGTTGGTAGTCTTGGTCTTCTTAGTACAGTGGCAAGCTACCGGTTCCGAGGAAGTAGGAATTCGTGAGCAGTCGGTTGCGGTACTACCGCTGAAGAATCTGAACTTAGACCAGGAGTACGAATACTTTAGCGAAGGAGTAGTACAAGCCATCAATCGGCATCTATCGCAGGTAGAAGATTTAAAAGTCATTTCCCTTACCTCTACCGATCGCTACCGGGAGACTAACCTTTCTGCTCAGCAAATTGGTAAAGAATTAGAAGTAGCAAGCTTACTAGAGGGTAGTATTCAACGACAAGATAATACCGTAAGGATTGAGGTGCGATTAGTTAATGCTTCTAATGGGCAGCAAATCTGGGCGGAAAGTTACGATAAAGAGTTGGAGGATATTTTTAAAACTCAAAGTGAAATTGCTGAACAAGTAGCCTTATCCTTAAAATCAACCTTATCGACAGAAGAAAAACAGGTATTAACTCAGAAAGCAACAAGCAATATTGAGGCCTATGACTTATACCTGAAGGGGTTTTACGAATATAACACTTATACTAGAAACGGTGTACATAACGCAATCGAGTATTTTAAACAAGCTATTGCTTTAGATTCAAATTATGCTCAACCGTATTCTGGTCTAGCGACGGCATATATTGCTAGTGCCAGTATTTTCGGTGCTGAACTAACAGCCTTTGAAGGATTACAAATGGCGAAACCACTTATTGAAAAGGCATTAGCAATTGATCCAAATCTTGTTGAAGCTCATACTATAAACGCATTTTATCTATTATATCATGACTGGGATTTTGAAGGAGCCGAACGTGCCTATCGGCGTGGGGTCGAGGTGAATAATACGGAAGCGTTGGCTCTATATGCTGACTACCTAAATTTTATTCGCAGGCATGATAAAGCACTAATGATTGATAGAAGGCTTGACGAGATTGACCCTTACTTTCTTAATTCGCGGATGATAATTGCTCTTTACTACAATAAAAAGTATGATGAGGCAGTTGATTTTGCTGAGTCACGAATAAAGGTGTTTAATAACTATTATACTTTAGATAATTACGGTTTCCTCATGCTCAATACGGGTGACTACCCCAGGGCGATAGAATTATTTCAACAGGTAATGAATATTGAGGGAATCCGCTATCCCCGAATACTAGGCTGGATGGGCGCAACTTACGCACATTCTGGACAAAAGAATAAAGCTCGGGAATTGATTGACGAACTAGAAGAAAAATTGGCCACCAATGATGCCGGTTCTATTCGGTTCTTTATGGCAGTAATTTATTCTGCTTTAGGCGATAAAGATACTGCTTTACAGTGGCTGCAAGCAGCCTACGAAGAGCACGAAATGGAAATGCCCTGGCTAATCAGCGAGCCTCAATTCTATAATCTTCACTCTGAACCAGAGTTCCAGCAGTTGGTGGCAGCTATGGGTTTTCCGGCTTATTCGGCCGAATAAGCTGTTTTTGCAACATAATTGAAAGACTTTAGCATAAAATTGAAAGAACTTGACACTCTGGCGATTTCTTTTTTTGCTTTAAGTAAGCATCTTGGCCGAAGAAATTAGGTGGCTGTTGAAGGTTACCAACACAAATAATTTATAGGGGGCGGTAATATCTTTTCTACTGATTCTACTAAGTGCTGATACCAATTACTACCGGGCGCAAGTCGCTAGGGAAGCTTAGGAGAGAACTGTCTAAATAAATCAGTCTTGAAAAAAAACGCTGCTATGCAAATGAATTTACCTACATACTCATTAAAATTACTATTAGGACCGATCTTGATGATTGGCTCATTTAACTACTTGTGTGCTCAGGTTACTTACCTTGGAGAAGTAAAAGACCAGAACCGTCAGGCTGTCTCTTTTGCTAATGTGCTACTGTTGCATTCCGCTGACTCTTCCCTGGTCGTAGGAACAATTTCCGACGCTGAAGGTACTTTTTCTCTGGAAGCCCAACCCGGAGACTACATTCTCCAGATAGCGATGATCGGATACCAAGCTGTTTACTCTTCTATTGATAAATCATTAGCTACCACTGGTGATTTAGGCAGCTTCCTCTTAGCAGAAAGTACTCGGGAGTTAGACGAAGTAGTGATCAGAGCCCAGAAGCCGCTATTTGAGAAACAGATGGACAGAACGGTAGTAAATGTGCAGAGTAGTATCACATCTGCGGGTAGCACTGTGCTGGAGATATTGGAAAAAAGCCCCGGCGTGATTGTAAACCGTCAGAACAATAGTCTGGCGCTAAACGGTAAAAATGGAGTGCTGGTAATGATTAACGGAAAAATCAGCCGCATGCCTACCGAGGCCGTAGTGCAAATGCTAAACGGCATGAGTGCGGCCAATATTGAGAAGATAGAACTCATTACCACCCCTCCGGCCAAGTACGATGCGGAAGGCAATGCTGGAATCATTCATCTGGTAATGGCCGAAAATACCGATCTTAGCACGAACGGCAACTTTGGAATTACCGGAGTCTACAATAGTGGTGAAACCTGGGGAGCAAATGCTACGGTGAACCACCGCGGCATTCGGTTTAATACCTTTCTTAACTATTCAATCCGAAGTGACCGACAGGTAAATGTGTGGAGAAACTCTCGTTTTACTACAGAAGATGATTTTATCTGGAAGGATGTAAATATTAACCGTCGTGAGCCCATTACCACTGTTCAGAATCTGCAAGCTGGGCTGGAATTTAATCTGAATCCCAGAACTGACGTCAGTGTATTAGTCACTGGCTACCGCCGCAACTGGAATACCACGGATAATATTAGTAGTGTCAACACTGTATCGCCCGACTCTACACTGCGTACCACTACCGATGCAAGGGAGATAAATCGTTGGCAGAGTGCTACGGCGAGTCTGGGCATACGCCATAAACTCACCGACCGACAGCAACTGGATGTATCACTGGATTATCTGTATTACCACCAAAATCAACCATCCAGCTACTTAAGAAACAGCCAGCTTGACAATTCTGAGTTGGTCAGCGAGGAGTTTATCGCAGTGGAGAAGCAGACACCTATCCATTTTGAAATAGGGAGTGTAGATTACTCCAATAATGTGAACGATGCATTCTCATTTGAAGTTGGCCTGAAAGGTTCGATTTCACATTTTACCAATGACGTAGTTACTACTCGTACTGCGGTGGGTACCACTGCTCTAGACCCAATGTTCACCAATAATGCCAGACTGGATGAAAAGATACTGGCCGGGTATACTTCGTTCAACTGGCAAGCGGGTACTCTTTGGAATGTGCAGGGAGGCTTACGCTACGAATATTCCGATACTTACATGGCCACCCCGGAAGAAGATGCACTGGTAGATCGCGAATTCGGCAACTATTTTCCTAGGCTGTCGCTCAAGCGAGACCTGACTCGGGAAAGTAGTCTGAACCTGGCTCTTAACCGAAGAATTACCCGCCCGGCCTATAATGATCTGGCTCCTTTTGTTTACTTCATTAACCCTTCTACCGTATTTAGCGGTAACCTAGCGCTGCGCCCCGCCATCAGCGACGGTGTTGATTTGAGCTATCAGCGGAAGCAATGGTGGATTTCTTTGAAGTACAACTACATTCAGCACGCAATTGCGCCCTTCCAGCCGGAAACCGATCCGGAGACAAATCTGCAAGTACTGCGCACCCAGAATCTGAAGTATCAGCAGTCGTACGGTATCCATACCACGCTGCCCATTACCATTACCAACTGGTGGGAGTTTAGAAACGATCTATCGATCTACCGCTTTCAGTACGAGACTCAGCATCTGAAAAATAATATACAGCGCGAACTTATGAGCCTTACTTATAATGGCACTCATACATTCCTGTTGGGCAAGAGCTACTCCGTGGAGATGACCGGTTACTTTCAGTCGGCTTCTCAGTGGGGAGTAATTCATCTGAAACCGCTCGGGCGACTGGATGTAGGGCTGAAGAAACAACTAAAAGACGACTGGGGTACGATTAGTATTGTAGGGACCGATCTCCTGAACACCTACCAGTGGCAAGGTGACATTAACAGTCCTAACGTTAACACTGATGCTTTCTTCTCCTATGAATTTGGTATGCGGGGCTTTACGATAACCTACGCCAAAACCTTTGGTAATAAAAAATTAAAAAACGTCAACATTAAGTCTGGCTCGGAGGCAGAACGCTCTCGAGTGCAATAAAAGAAAACACCTTAAGAAATGAATGAAGACAATTCATGTCATTCAATTCAAAAAATTTACAAAATATTTTCAGTGGCCGGTAATAAAGACAATCGGACGCCTATTAAGAGCAGAACAACAGCAAGCGGAGCGATAATAAAAACTAAAAACCACTTCGCTTCAGCTTGCTAACCAAAAATTTAATCAGTCAAATAATCTTTTCTAAACCTAAACTTTACACATCATGGATTTTCAAAATCTGAATTCATCAAAACTCAGTTCTCGACGTAATTTTGTAGGAAAACTGATGGCTACTGCTGGGGCAGCGGGCTTAGCAGTACCTGCTTTAGCCGGTATGCCAGTTAGCACTAGCGTTCACGCACCCTCTAAAACAGTGAATGAAGCCGAAGCCTGGTTAAAAAATGTGAATGGTAAGCACCGTGTGGTATACGATGCTCCTGAACCTCATGCTGGTTTTCCAGTCATTTGGTCGTGGGCATTTATGTTATCGAATAACCAAACTGGTACTGCTGATGCAGACATGACCTCTATGGTGGTGTTACGCCACAATGCCATTCCATTTGCCATGAAAGATGAGCTTTGGAAGAAGTATAATTTCGGTGAAATGTTTAAAGTGACCGACAATTCTACCCAAGCTGCTTCTAAACGAAATCTGTATTACGAGCCTAAAGAAGGGGATTTTCCGTTGCCTGGAATCGATGGCATTAAGGCGCAACTAAACCGTGGTGCTATGTATTGCGTGTGCGACCTGGCAATAGGTATATACAGTGGCTTCGCGGCGCAGGCGATGGGGTTAAACGCCGAAGATGTAAAGAAAGAGTGGGTAGCTGGAATACGCCCCGGTATCCAAGTAGTACCTTCCGGTGTTTGGGCCTTAGGCCGAGCGCAGGAGCGCGATTGTGCCTACATCTACGCTGGCGGATAAATTCCTGAAAACGGAAGACCGAATCGGTTCCCCGCTGGGACCGGAGTAGTAGACCAATTTTCTGGTTCAGACTTCCAACTTCGGTCTTCCATCTTCTGACTATAACCAACCTAAAATTCACTCTCATGAAAAAGTACTCAATACTATTGCTTCTTTTTATTTGTACTCTACAAGCTCGGTCACAGGATAAACCTGTAAAAATCGTGTTTGACGTGACCAGCCAGGATGAAAAAGCCCACCAATCTACCATGCGCCACGTAAAGATGATGAGCCAGGCTTACCCCGACTCAGAGTTTGAAGTAGTGGTGTACGGCGGAGCCATTGCGATGGTGCTGGCCGATGATTCTTCGGTAGCTGATGATATTACCCAGATGAAAGACAATGAAAATGTCTCCTTCAAAGTATGCGAAGGTACCATGAAACGTCGGCAGATAGATGAGTCAATACTATTGCCCGGTGTAGGAACGGTTCCCGATGGCATTTTAGAAATTGTCACCAAGCAGGGCGAGGGCTGGGGCTACATCAAAGAAGCACACAACTAACTCAATGTGCAATGTACAATTAGTAATGAGCAATTGACTGTGCTCCTGTATAGACTGAGTATGTCAACTGTATTTTGTTCATTGCTAACTGCTAATTGTAAAAAGGATGTCTGAAAAGCCTTTTATTCAATACGTTAAGCGACTAATTCAATTGGTTTGGTTGCTGATCATCTGCGTGGTGGGTTCTACTGCGCTGTTCCTAGGCGATGCGATGGGTCTGTTATCATTCCGAGTGGAAGAGTCCAGATTGATAGCTTCGGCTGGCAGCAGTGTTGTTCTGGTAAAAGAAGCGCTGTGGCAGGCACCTGATACCTCCTCCATTCCTCATAATGCCAAGGGTGATATGATTCGCTACGGACGGGAGCTAATTGCCCATACCTCAAAGTACTTAGGTCCAAAGGGGAAGGTGAGGCAGATCAGCAACGGAATGAACTGTCAGAATTGTCATCTGAAAGCCGGTACTGTTCCCTTCGGAAACAACTACGCCCGCGTAGCTTCGGCTTACCCCAAGCGACGTAACCGATCTGGTATCGTAGAAGGTTTTGAGAAGCGGGTCAACGATTGCATTGAGCGTAGCCTGAATGGTGAGAAGCTTGATTCGGCTAGCCGTGAAATGCAAGCGATAGTGGCTTATCTTAAGTGGGTGGGAAAAGACGTGAAAAAAGGAGAAGCCCAACCCGGCTTTGGGCTGGTGGAACTGACTCCATTACATCGACCGGCTGACCCAGTGAAAGGAAAAACGGTATACGATAATTACTGTGGACGTTGTCACGGTGCTGATGGTGAAGGCCAATTGGCTGAGAGTGGACTGGAGTGGACCTATCCACCGCTGTACGGAGACGATAGTTATAACTTTGGGGCGGGCTTATATCGTATTTCAAAATTTGCAGCTTACGTCAAAGCGAATATGCCCTACGGGGTTACCTTCGAAAATCCCTTTCTAACGGATGAAGAAGCCTGGGATGTATCAGCTTACGTAAATTCCATGCCCCGCCCGGAAAAAGACCTTTCGGCCGATTGGCCGGATATTTCCAAAAAACCGGTAGATCACCCTTTCGGGCCCTACGCCGATAATTTCTCGGAAGAGCAGCATAAGTACGGTCCGTTTACCCCAATTGAAGCCGCCTATCAGTAATGGAAGTATTCGGATATATATCACTGTTCTTCGTAGGCTTAGTGCTGGGAACTTTGGGCGGAGGAGGATCAATTTTATCCGTTCCTATACTGGTTTACCTGTTTTCTATTGATGCAGTAACGGCTTCAGCTTATTCGCTATTCATCGTGGGTACTACCAGTCTGGTAGGCACCAGACTGGTGAGCAAGGCCCTGAGGGTTCTTCTGCGTACCGTACTTACGTTTGGGTTACCTTCGTTGCTGGCGATTTTCTCCACTCGCAAGTGGCTACTACCCGCAATACCCGACATTATTGTCCAGACTAGTAGCTTTGAGCTAAGCAAGCAAGAACTGATTCTGGGCGTATTCGCTTTGCTGATGATCTTAGCATCCCGAGCTTTAATAGTCAAGAGAAGCAATGATCAACTGGAGAGCCCGAAGCAGACTAGTTTGTACTTGATTTTGGTCGGGTTACTAACCGGTATCCTGACTGGAGGAGGATTTCTGATTATTCCGGCTTTAGTATACTTTGCCAATATGCGCTTTAAAACCGCGGTTGGAACGACGCTACTTATTATCACCGCCAATTCATTGATTGGTTTTCTGGGCGATGTTATCAATTATCAGATCAACTGGTATTTTCTGCTTTCTATTACCGTGCTGGCCGTTGTAGGCATTATGGTGGGAACCTACCTGGCCGTAAACGTCTCTAATCAAACCTTACGGCGCTCGTTTGGCTGGCTGGTGCTGGGAATGGGCACTCTGATTCTAGTGAAAGAGTTATTCATCTAGCCACACTTATTCCACTTCCTTCAGACGGGCTAGATCTGCTTCCGCCGCAATGTAGCCGAAAGCAGCCCAGTAGCGTCCGTCTACAATATCTTCCATCATTTCAACTCCCCCAGTGCTATCACCCTGATTCAGGTAATAGTTAGCTACTCCGTAACCTTTAGTGGCGAGTTGCAAGGCACGATCATCAGGAGAAGCGGTTTCAGGAATTTGTAGTAGCGAATCAGGCTCCAGCATCCCTTTGTACATCAGCAGCCGCTCAAAGTAGCCCTCGTTAGCCACAATGTTCATTTCCTGCTCTACGTCAGCTAGTAAACGTTCGGCCACTTCGTCTTCACCTAATCGCCGGTAGGTCATGTAGAGCCAGTCGACCGTGGCCACTACTTCATCGGAGTCATCGCAGTACTCCAGGCACTGCTGATAAGCCTCGGCAGCTTTACCATAATCTCCTTTCAGATAGTGAGCCAGTCCTAGATGGTAGAAAACATTGAATTGTAAGGAAGTCGGCTCCTGTTCGGGTGGCACCGGAATCGGAATACCATCCGGCTCAATAATAATCGGTTGATTTTCAAGTAGCTCGACGCTTTTCTGTAAATCGGCGATGGCTTTATCAAACTGCCGGGTAGTAATATAGCGGTGCCCCCGGTGGCGATACAGTTCGGGAGAATCAGGAAACTTCTTGATACCCTCGGTGAAAGTGTCGATGGCGTCCTGGTAGCGCGACAGATAACCTAGTCGACGGCCTACCCAAACGATATTATCCACACTGTCAGGCAGTTGTTCGTACTCTTGCTGGGCGGCTTGCAGTGCCGAGTCGTACTGGGCTTGCCGTTCGGGCGACAGATCCATTGCGTATAGCGTATCGCCCAATAAAGAAACAGCTTCATAAGATTTGGTTTCCGTAGTGGTGCTGTCAGTAGTTACTACTACGGTTTCGGTAGACGTTTCGGAGGTGCAACCGATAAATGCGAGTAGAAAAAGATAAACGAAAACATTTTTCAGCAATAGGTGAGGCATTTCAGCAAATCAATTTTAGTGACCAAGCAGATGCAGTAAACTTACGTATTTTTCGTTACATCAACGATCTTTTTGAGATTGCCAGCCCTTCTAGCGATTAGTACTGACCACGATTAACTTTGTTAATACCAAGTCACTCTTGCCACGCACAGCGCACTGCTTCGAACCACTAGCAGATGCTAGGGTCAGCAGTTCCTTTTCCACCCAGATGGTAGCATGCTGGAAAGTCTTCCGCTGATCCCTAACACTAAGAGTTAGAGTGAAAATGGACATACAAACCCGTCTATTTTTGGCTTTTTTAACTTCTCTCAAATGTATCTTTTTGCCCTTTATGGGCGATACCAGTCTACACAGCCTGGATGTTTTTCAGGTATTTTAAGCCAAAACTACGCCTTGAGAATTCGCTAAATAAGTACAATGTTCAACCTAAATTTTTTACTGCTATGTCACTTATTAGAAGATCTGATTTTCCGGATTTTCCTAGTTTGTTAGACATTTTTTTTGGTAGAGGCCTGGACATGGACCTCGTGATAGAGCGTGGTAGTATGCCCGCAGTAAACATTCGCGATTCAGACGATAAATACGCGATAGAAGTTGCCGCACCGGGCATGAAGAAGGGAGACTTTGAACTGCGCCTGGACCACAACGTATTGTCTATTTCTTCGGAAAGGGAACACCGCAACAACGAGAAAGACGATAAGGGTCATTAAACCCGTCGCGAGTTCAGCTATCAGTCGTTCTGGCGGTCATTTACCTTGCCTGATGCGGCTGATACCGAAAACATTCAGCCCAAATATATTGAGGGTATCTTACACATTACTATCCCCAAACGGGAAGAAATGAAGAAGCGCCCGCCTCGTACTACTGATATTTCGTAAATCTCTTTTTTTGCAAAATTTTCGGAAAGCATATGGGATTCTCCTGTATGCTTTCTTATTTAGCATCAGCTCAATCCTATTTCTTTATGTCGAAGCGTCAATCAGAAAATCCGGAACTAGCCCGAGTACAGCAACTCACTGAACGAAACGAAGGGTGGAAGCGCTTCGGCCCTTACCTGTCGGAACGGCAGTGGGGTACGGTTCGGGAAGATTACAGCGAGCACAGTAACGCCTGGGGACACATTTCTCACGATATGTCGCGCAGCTATGCCTACCGCTGGGGTGAAGACGGTATCGCTGGCTTCTCAGATAATAAGCAGACTATCTGTTTGGCTTTGTCGCTATGGAATGAAAACGATCCCATTCTAAAGGAGCGGTTGTTCGGCCTTAGTAATCCGGAGGGAAACCACGGGGAGGATGTAAAGGAATTATACTACTACCTGGACGCTACTCCTTCTCACTCCTACATGAAGATGCTGTACAAGTATCCGCATAAAGCATTTCCCTACCGGGATATAGTACAAGAGAACCGCGCCCGAGGCAAAAAAGAAACCGAGTACGAGTTAATGGATACTGGGGTCTTTGACGATGATGAATACTTCGATGTAGTGATAGAGTACGCCAAAGCCGACGAAGATGATATACTGATGCAGGTAACGGTGTATAATCGCGGAGAAAATGCTGCCCCGGTGCATGTACTGCCCACCTGTTGGTTTCGGAATACTTGGAGTTGGGGGTACGATGACTATGTGCCACAGTTGCGGTCCGACGATGATCATAATGTGGTGGTAGACTATCAGGGAACACCTAACCACTACATTACCTACCAGGGGGAGCCAAAACTCCTATTTTGTAATAACGAAACCAACTGGCAGCGCTTCGATCCCGATGCCGACACCCACCCTTTTCCTAAAGATGCTATCCATCGCTACGTAGTAAGCGGCGAACAGGATGTAGTAGACCCGGCACTAATGGGCACTAAAGTAGCTCTGTATTATCAACAAACGGTACCCGCAGGCGAATCCTGGTCCGTAAAGGTTCGCTTCTCACCTCAAGCTTCCCCTTCGGGTAAGTTTGAAAAGATAATGGATCAGCGTAAGACAGAAGCGGATTTGTTTTACGATCATTTGCAAGCTGGCGTAAAAAATGATGATCTGCGGCTAATCCAACGACAGGCCTATGCGGGTATGCTGTGGACGAAACAGTTTTACTACTACGATGTGGATAAGTGGCTGAAAGGCGACCCCAGTATGCCCGAATTACCCACTCACCGGAAGCAGGGACGTAACCATACCTGGCGGCATCTGGTGAATCGGAATATTATTTCTATGCCCGATAAATGGGAATACCCTTGGTACGCTGCCTGGGATCTAGCTTTCCACTGTGTTCCCTTAGCCCGGCTAGACCCGGAGTTTGCTAAGCGGCAGCTACTGCTGATGCTGAGAGAATACTACATGCATCCTAACGGGCAGATTCCGGCCTACGAGTGGAATTTCAGCGATGTAAATCCTCCGGTACACGCCTGGGGAGCCTGGCAGGTATACTCGATTGATAAGCAAACCAAAGGAGAGGGAGATATTGAGTTTCTGGCCAAAGTGTTTCATAAGCTGTTGATGAACTTTACCTGGTGGGTAAACCAGAAAGACTCGGTAGGTAATAATCTGTTTGAAGGTGGCTTTCTCGGATTGGACAATATCGGTGTGTTTGATCGTAGTCACAATGTTCCGAACGGTGGATACCTGGAGCAGGCCGATGCTACCGCCTGGATGGCTATGTACTGCCTCAATATGCTGCGGATCGCCCTGGAGATTGCCCAGACCCGCTCCTACTATCAGGAAATGGCTTCTAAGTTTTTTGAGCACTTCCTAGCTATTGCCTCAGCTATGTTCAACATCGGAAAGGAGAACGTGGATTTATGGGATGATATTGACCAGTTCTACTACGATGTAGTGCATCCACCCGGCCAGCCGGGCCATGTGCTGAAAGTACGATCCATTGTGGGTATCATTCCGCTATTTGCGGTAGAAGTGCTTGACCCTGAAATACTCAAAAAACTTCCCGATTTTACCCGTCGGTTGCAATGGGTGCTGAAGAACCGTCCTGAGCAAGGTTCGCTTATATCCCGTTGGTATGAGCCAGGCCGAGGCGAAACTCGCATGCTTTCCCTCGTCCGAGTTCATCGGCTAAAGTGTATTCTGCGCCGGATGCTATCAGAAGATGAGTTTCTTTCTTCTTTTGGAATCCGGGGGCTATCAAAGTACCATGCCGAGCACCCTTACGAATATAAGGTGGGTCATCATACATATTCGGTGGCTTATCTACCGGGTGAGTCCGACTCGGGTATGTTTGGTGGGAATTCTAACTGGCGAGGTCCGATCTGGTTTCCAATCAATTTTCTGATTATTGAATCCCTACAAAAATTCCATCATTACTACGGGAATACTTTACGAGTAGAGTTTCCCTCTGGCTCCGGTCAATTTCTGACATTAGATAAGATAGCTGAGCAACTTTCCGGGCGATTAGTCTCTATTTTTACCCAGCAAGCTGATGGCGACCGGGCATTTACTGGATCAAACCTTAAATTTCAGGATTCGCATTTCAAGGACAATCTGCTATTCTACGAGTACTTTCACGGTGACTCCGGTAAGGGGTTAGGTGCTTCTCATCAAACCGGTTGGACGGGTCTGGTCAGTGAGCTGATCCACCTACTGAACTCCTAACTATGAGGCTTATTCCCCTCTTCTAGTTGTTCGTTCGCGTAAGTTTTTTCTTGCTAATAACACATTTCTTCCGGGCAAAGTAGCAGAAAGAGGCTGATTATCGAGTTGCACACTCTATTTTATTCGCTCATCTCTTTTTCATCAATTATTAGATTTATCTATCTGTAATACAGTGCATTAGCTTTTGAATGTGATCACATAAGGCTTTCGCTCAATTATATTTTATCAATATTTTTTCTATAAATAATTATATATTAATATTTTTTGTTTAAATTTGAATTATAGACTACTCAGGTAATATTAGTATGGTTTTTTCTATTATTATTCTTATGAGAGACAAAATTACCCCAATACTGATGCTTCTGCTGACGCTACTAATTGTCAGCTTAAACCAAGTCGCAGCTCAAACTGCCTCTTCTTCTTGCGAAGTAAATTCAGCCTATTCTTATGAGGTTACTGAGAAGAATTGTGGAACGAACACTCTGTCGTTTGTGGCAGACTCTATTGCTGATGAATACGAATACCGTTGGCATCTAGACAATCAAATTATTGGTAGAAATAGCTCTTTAACTTACGTCGCCCGGGTCGGTGAGGTCTTAAGAATATCGTTGAAGGTGCTTCAGGGAACATGTAATGATATAACTACCGAAATTATCACGATAGAGGATGAAGGGCCAAATGGCTTAGGAAACTTTCAGTGGGAGCTGGACGATCAGACAAACTGTGATAGGCAAGCGATAACTTTCGTCTCTGATTCAATTAACCCCTCCTTTACTTATCAATGGAAAAAAGATAGACTTCTACTCGGGGAAGACCATTCAGTGAGTTTTGAACTAAAGCCTGGGGTACACAATGTTCGTCTGATCATTAATGACGGCGAATGCGTATACGCAACTCAGCAGGTAATTGAGATACCGGAGAATACTCCCGAAAAGATTGCCGGTTTCAGCTATATCTCTCCCGAAACAGCTTTGTGCGATATTCAAAAGGTAGAGTTTCAAGCTGATTCCTTAAACGATACTTTTTCGTACCAATGGGCTATCAATGGTAAAACAGTAAGCGAAGAAGAGAATTTCACTTATGAGTTAGAACCGGGAGTATTTGAAGTAAGTCTAGAAGTAGAAATAGGAAGGTGTAGCTACGAATTTAGCCAGCAAATCACAGTTGAAGAAGCCCCACAGGCAAATGCTGGTACGTTTGAATACGCTACCGAAATTCTTGATTGCGGTCAGTGGGCACTTTCAGCTATTGCCCTCCAGGGAAGCTCAACCGCAACCTATCAATGGTGGTTAAACGACGAGTTAGTCAGCGAAGAAGAACGGGTAAGTAAATCTATACCTTCGGGTGACTATACTCTAACTTTACAGACTCAAATCGGAAGCTGTAGTTACGAAACACAAAAAATCTTATCGCTATCATCACCCCAAGCCGATCTTCTAGTAAATGTTCCTAATGTACTTAGCCCTCAGGCTATCCATCCCGATGATCGTACCATCAAAGTCTACGGTAAATGCATCGCAGACGAAGGATTTCATTTTCAAATTGCTGATCGCTGGGGAGGTTTAGTATACCAAACGAAAAATGCTAACGAAGTTATGACCCAGGGATGGAATGGTGACAATGCCTCCAGCGGAATTTATACCTATGTTCTAAAAGGACAATTCAATAGCGGTACAACATTTCAGCAGCAAGGAACTATTACCCTACTTAAGTAAGAAACCATGATGAGACTAGGTAAATTACTGTATATAAGCTTACTACTGACAATTATTGTTAGCCCGAAAGTACGGGCGCAGGACCCATCTTTCTCTCAATTTTACAACGCTCGCTTGTATCTGAATCCCGCTTTCGCCGGCACGGAAGAAGACATAATCGTAAGTGCTACCTACCGGTCGCAGTGGAACCAGTTACAGGGAGGTTATCAATCAAATCAGGTAACTGGCGTACTACCCATTCGGATAGAAAAAGGTATTCAGCCCCGGGGGCACATCGGTGGGCTGGGCGTATCGGTTTATCAGGATCAAGCCGGGCCTAACGGCAGCTTCCGCAATGTTGGGGGTAATATTACTTTCGGATACGATCTTCCGTTGGACAATAAGCGTACCCAGCACCTGGTATTTGGTTTGCAAACTGGATTCGGGCAGCGCAGCATTACCCCCGAAGGCTACCAGTGGGGAAGCACGTATAATCCCTCCACCGGGCAGTTTGATGGAACTTCCAGCGGGGTGCTGCTAAACGATAAAGCCTACTTTGATGTAAGCGGAGGAGTACTATGGCAGTACGCTCCCGACCGTAAAAATGTATACTACGAGAAAAGCACGCACTACGGCAAGCGCTTGAGTACCTTTGAAGGAGCCTCATTGGGAGTAGCGGCCTATCACCTCAACTCACCCGAAACTTCAGTTCTTATTGACGGAGGCGATCCGCTGCCGGTGCTGATTAAGTCCCACGGAAGCGTGGTGCTGGGAATAGCCGAACGTCTGTTTGTATCGGGTAGTGGTGTAGCCTTGTTTCAGGGAGAGGCTAATCAGATCAATGTTGGAAGCTTCCTAACCTACCGCCGGGCTAGTTTCCGTACGCAAGAAGAAACTATGCTGCGGGTGGGAGGCTGGTACCGCTTGCAGGATGCTTACGTAGCCACTGCCGAAATTCAGCACGCCGGCTTCCACCTTGGGTTTAGCTATGACATGAATACCACCGCCATCAATGCCATCAGCAACCCACTAACTACCTACGAAATATTCGCCGCCTTCCGCTTTGGCCAGCGTGGCAATAGAAGGTTGGTTTATTAAAAGTTGGTGGTGTCTCAGTTTGAAATTTAGTCCTTAAAACTTTCTTTTGGTAATTTTTGTATCTTCAAGTATGAGTGAAAAGAAAAAAAGACCAAGAGATACCAACCAACGAGCTAAGCTCATCGTCGATATTGCTACGGGTGAAGCTGAGGACACTCCAGATATTGACGAAAGTAAAAACCCTTCTGCTGTGGAATTAGGTAGGCTTGGTGGCAAGAAAGGTGGTAAGGCAAGAGCTAAGAAGCTTTCACCCGAAAGGCGCAAGGAAATCGCTAAAAAAGCCGCTGCTAAACGTTGGGAGAAAGATTAATCAAAAATACTTAGCTGGAACGGCAATCCATAAACTTTAGCGTGCTCCCTTTCGAACTCGTCCCAAGTCTTACAACGTTTCATTATCTCTTCAGACTCCTTGATATAATCTTCTAATTTTGATACTTTTTCTGGAGTTAGAAGTTGAAAATGCTTGAAGAGCCTGACTCCAATTTTGTAATACTTATTTTTGACTTCTAGTACCGGCAATACTTCCTTTGGAAAGCGACCGTATATAATGTCAATAGTATATCTGGCTACAACCAGTGGTTTTTTTGAAATTTTTCCATTCTTCGGCATATCCCAACCATTGAGACGAAAAACCTCCTTGTACCAACTTTGCGTAAACCTAGGTTTGTAAGTATTGATTTTGTCGTCAATGTATTCTGCAAGCTCTTTAAGGTCTATAGTTTCTCCACTGAGAAGTTTGAACTTCTCATTCCTTTGATCAAGAGCTTTATCTGAGCCTTTGCGTTGGATTAATAAGTCGGGGCCAATCGTTAATTGCTTTCGTAGAGCATTAGCCTCCTGTTCTTTTCTTAACTGTTCAACAGTTTTCTTACTTGAATTCTTAATTTTCTTCATAACTTAAATTATATATTTTCTCGTTATAAAATTCTGCGACTTCTGATACTGACATATTATGATTTACGTTCTTAACCACTCCTAAACACCTATTAATATTTGGCAAGAATTTTTGCAACCACCCCCAACTATCTCTTTCCAAAGCTATCATTGTATATACTATACTCGGATGAACATGATTAAGTCTAGCGTACTCCTCAATAAATAGATGGTTATTATAGTGGGGTAGAACCTCTTGAACTTTCTCATCGGAGAATAGGTAATCTTTTGCAAATTGATTGGCAACATCCTCAACCTCCACTTTCGTATAAAAATCTGTTTTATCAGAAATGTGATATGAGTTAATCAAAATATCATCCCAATCGAAGAGGACATGGTGTAATTCATGTAAAAGAGCAAACCATATTGTAGCATAATTGCCCTTATAATCGGACAAAATAATAGACGGTTTTTGGTTGACTGAGAATGTAGCACCTCTGATGTGCAGTTTTTTAAATTTCGGAAGATATATGACAGTGATCCCCATTCTATATAATACTTTAATAACTTCCCAAATTCCTTTTTCAACACTCATCGAATGCCATCGGATTGTTGGAAAATATTCGATCAAAGCTTGCCTATCATAAGGATTAGGGTTCTGTATTTTTCTAAAAACTTTACGGGCATACTCTATCCAGTAGTTAAGCATCTGAACATTACTAGCAAGCTTTGCGGAACTGTAAGCTGGATTCACTACATCCTTCCGATAGTCAAAAATAGAATCGTAATTAAATATTCTAATTAATTCCCTCTCCACGTGATCAAGATCGGTGGCATCATTAATAACACCTTCATTCTTCAACTCTTTAAGGTTAAAATTTTCTGCTATAAATTTTCTTCTCTCGAGAGTGTGTATTTGCTCCTCCTTTGGTTTTTTTAATGATTCTAAGTAAAGATTAGCAGCTTCACCTACTGATATTTCTAAAAATCGCGACAACTTCTTTAATGATATTATATCCACTCTGCTACCTGTTCCTTTCAGAAGTCCGTGTAATGCGCGACTCTCCATTTGCATGATTTTGAGTGCTCGAGTCTGATTGATTTTTAATTTTTCTAACTGCATTTCCCACCTCTCTTTCAATCCTCTCTTGTCGTCATCATTGTAGGATCGCAAAAGATTACTAAGATTATTATTGTCCAAATCGTTTGCCATAAAATTTGTAGTTTTACAAATCAAAAATAGCTATTTAGAGCGAATAAACAATAATACTTATAAAATATTTGTAGTTTTACAAATAAATATAACCAATCAAAATGAATTTTATGCTTGACTGATAAAGCATAATTCAGTATATTTATGCTATGAACAGATTATCTACTGTAAAACGGGCGCAGATTATTCACCTTCTGGTTGAAGGAACTTCATTAAGAGCAGTCTCCAGAATAGCAGGAGTATCAATCAATACCGTTACTAAACTTCTGGTAGATGTTGGTAGAGCTTGTATGGAGTTTCACAATAACCACGTGGTACACGTAAAGTCTAAGCGTATTCAGTGTGATGAAATCTGGTCATTCTGCTATGCCAAGCAGAAAAATGTGCCGGAGGAAATGAAGGGTAGCGGAGCGGGAGATGTGTGGACGTGGACGGCTATTGATGCTGATACGAAGCTAATTGTCTCTTGGCATGTTGGGAGTAGAGATGCTGATTCGGCTGATCTGTTTATGAAGGATGTAGCAGAACGTTTAGCCAATAGAGTGCAATTGACTACCGATGGACACAAAACCTATTTAAATGCTGTTTACGATGCGTTTGAAGGTATTATCGATTATGCTCAGCTTATAAAGATTTATGGTGAAGGAGCTTCATCCGAAAAAAAGTATTCACCTGCTGAGTGTATTGGCATCAAAAAGAAAGGAATCTTTGGTAATCCAGACGAAAAGCATGTTTCTACTAGCTACGTAGAACGCCAAAACTTAACGATGCGAATGCACATGAGAAGGTTTACCCGTTTGACCAATGGTTTTAGTAAGAAGCTGGAGAATCATTGCTATGCAATTGCTCTTCACTTTGTCTACTACAATTGGGTGAAGGTTCACAAAACGTTACGGGTAACTCCAGCGATGGAAGCAGGGTTAACCAAGCGACCGAAGGAAATTATTGATATTGTTAAATTGATTGAGAAAGATTCAAACTGAGACACTACCTAAAAGTTTATCAAATAGGTTTCAGGTTTAGAAAGTTGCAGGTTATAAATGCGTATAAGCAAAGAATATAAACCTGCAACTTTCAACCTCCTAAACCTGTAACTAACTCACCGAAACTTATTCTTCAACTGCTGGAGCTGATCGGAGAAATTTCCGTTGTCCGGTTTTCGTGATTCGTGACGGGGTTTGGGTTTAGATGCGGGATTGGCAAACGGGTCCTTTTTCAGCGAGAGGCTAATCCGCTTGCGGGGAATATCTACTTCCAGTACCGTTACCTGTACTTTCTGCTGTACCTTCACTACCTGGGTAGGATCCTTCACAAAATGGTCGGCCAGGTGGCTGATGTGTACCAGGCCATCCTGGTGCACACCCACATCCACGAAGGCTCCGAAGTTGGTTACGTTAGTGACAATGCCCGGCAACTTCATTCCCACCTTCAGGTCTTCCATACTGTTAACTCCCTCCTGAAATTGAAACAACTCAAACGATTCACGAGGGTCGCGTCCCGGTTTATCCAACTCTTCCAGAATATCTTGCAAAGTCGGTAGCCCAACATCATCCGACGTATATTTTTGTAGGTTAATCATTTTTCGTAGATCGGATTTTCCGAGTAGATCTTCTAATTGGCTATTTAGATCTTTGGCCATTTGCTTTATCAGGCCGTAGCGTTCGGGATGCACCGCGCTATTATCCAGTAGATTTTTTGCTCCGCGAATACGGAGAAATCCCGCAGCCTGCTCAAATACCTTATCTCCCAGTCGGGCTACGTTCTTTACCGATTTCCGGTCGGGAAACGGTCCGTTTTCGTTGCGGTAATTTACCATGTTCCTGGCCAGCACCGGGCCAATTCCTGATACGTAGCTTAGTAGCTGCTGGCTGGCGGTATTTACGTCTACACCTACTTTATTTACGCAACTGACTACTGTGTCTTCTAGTCCTTGCTTCAGTGCGTTCTGGTCCACGTCGTGCTGGTACTGCCCTACACCAATGGATTTAGGATCGATCTTTACCAGTTCGGCCAGCGGGTCTAATAATCTGCGACCGATAGAAACCGCACCTCGCACCGTCACGTCCTTATCGGGAAACTCAGCACGGGCTTCTTCCGAAGCTGAGTAAATAGAAGCACCGCTTTCGATTACCACACTCACCGGAATCTGGGAGGCTGCTTTTACATGACTCGCTACAAATTGTTCGGTTTCCCGACTGGCGGTTCCATTACCGATGGCGATTGCTTCAATGCGGTACTTCTGACAAAGATGTTCTAGTGTGGCAGCGGCTTGCTGATGCTGGTTTTGGGGAGGATTGGGATAAATGGCAGTGTGGTGCAATAGTTGTCCCTGCCGGTCGAGACAAACTACTTTGCAGCCAGTTCGGAAACCGGGATCTAACGCCAGAATATTTTTCTCTCCCAAGGGCGCAGCTAGCAGCAACTCACGCAAGTTCTCCGAGAAAACCTGAATAGCTTCGGCGTCGGCTTGCTTCTTGGTTTCCAGTCGTATCTCAGTTTCCAGCGAGGGGCGAAGTAAGCGTTTGTAGGCATCGGCCAGGGCTAGCTTTACCTGCTGGGATGATGGGCTGTTATTCTTCAAAAACTGCCGTTCTAGCAACGGAAGCGCTTTTTCTTCGGGTGGTGCGATAGAGAGCGACAGGAAGCCTTCTTTCTCCCCCCGGCGCATGGCGAGCAGGCGGTGCGAGGGTACTTTGGTCACCGGTTCTTCCCACTCAAAGTAATCACGGAACTTATGGCCTTCGGATTCTTTTCCTTTTAACACTTTGGTCTTGATGATACCTTCCTTCCGAAAGAGCTTTCGTAATGCCTCCCGAGCCGCCTGATCTTCGCTAATCCACTCGGCGATAATATCCCGGGCTCCCTGCAGAGCATCTTCTACCGAGTTAATTTCCTTTTCTGAGCTCACGTAAGGCTTAGCCATTTGTTCAGGATCGAAGTTGGTTTGTTCAAATAGCTGCTGAGCCAATGGTTCCAATCCTTTCTCGCGGGCGATGGTAGCTTTGGTACGACGCTTGGGTTTGTAGGGTAGATAGATGTCTTCTACCTGCGCCATGGTGTTAGCCTGTTCAATTTGCTTGCGCAGTGCGTCGGTAAGCTTGCCCTGCTCATCAATGGACTTTAGTACGCTCTCTTTTCGTTTGTCTAGTTCCCGCAACTGACTGGCCTGATCGCGAATCTGGGTGATCTGTACTTCATCCAGGCTTCCGGTAACTTCCTTACGGTAGCGGGCTAGAAAAGGTATGGTGGCTCCCTCGTCTAGTAACTGAAGAGTTGCGGCTACTTGCTGAGTGCGGAGTCCTAAGTTTTGAGTTATACGGTTGATAATGGAATCCATGAGTGCGGGTTGTTTGGCTAGGAAAAATAGGGGGCAAAAATAATGACTCTGCTCGAAAATTCAACCGGGCTGAAGGATGATTTTCTCGGAAAAAATGACTAACTTATGTATACAATGGCCGAGTCATGTTACGCACTACACCCTTACCGGATTCCGACCCCAAACGGGCGCTTACTCAAGAGATGGAGTTGGCCAATAAACAGGCCGAAAAGCTAAAAGAGCGAGCCGAAGCTCTGCGGAAATTAGCCCAGCGCTACACTGATAGTTCCACTGAACAAAGTCACTACTCAATCCCTCACCAGCAGCTTGATCCGTAATTGATCGATTGCGGCCGCCGCCTTTAGGTTTGTGTGGTAGTAAAATTCTAAGAAAGCAGTCGTC
>CAKZYJ010000177.1 GCA_937884755.1 uncultured Flammeovirgaceae bacterium | reverse complement strand
GTCATCGATGTATCTGGGCCTGAGGTAAGCAATTACGAAGAATGGAATCTGGTATGGAGCGATGAGTTCGAAGCGCCAACAATTAATCTTGAAAAATGGAGCTTCCAGATTGGTAACGGCTGTCCGAACCTATGCGGATGGGGCAATAACGAGCTACAATACTACACCGACCGGGAGCAAAATGCTTTTATAGAAGACGGACAACTAATCATCCGGGCTACGAGAGAACGCTACGAAGGATTTGCTTACACCAGTGCCCGAATGATTAACAAAGATAAAGGCGACTTCCGCTTCGGACGGATTGAAGCACGGGCTAAATTGCCGGAGGGACAGGGTATTTGGCCAGCCATCTGGATGTTACCCACCGACGAGGTCTACGGTGGCTGGGCCGCCAGTGGCGAGATTGATATCATGGAAATGGTAGGCCACGAGCCTAACACTATTCACGGTACGGTACACTACAACCAATGGCCTAATAACCGATATCAGGGCGGTGATTATCCGGCCAACCGATTTATCCGAAGAGTTTCATACCTACGCTATCACCTGGGAGGAAGACAGTATCTACTGGTGGTTTGACGAAACCAACTACTTCAGCATACACCAAGGGAAATTGCCTCAGGCAACACAGTACCCGTTTAACGAAAGGTTTCATTTAATCCTGAACCTGGCGGTAGGGGGTAATTGGCCCGGCTCCCCAGATGGAACTACCAAGTTTCCTCAGCAATTAACTATTGACTATATCCGGGTTTATCAGCGGAAATAGACACTTCTGCTGCTCACGGACCTCAACAACTATAAGATGTAAAGGCAGAGGGAGACTGATTTTAGCGAGGAAGAATAAATCGCTTTTTCCTGTCAACGACTACCCCGTACCCTAATGCAACGTATTTCTCTCTGACATTTCATCCTGGCATTTATGTAATGGCCTCATTGTATTGCAAAGAGCGAACTCAAAACTCTGAACTTCAATCGCTTTCCTTTCTCCCCTCTTCTACGTATATTAATCTTCACTTCAGCTCAGAAACGTCTGGGCTTAGCTACTTTTTGTTCCACTCCAAACCCAATCATGTCCTATGAAAGTGTACGACAACCATCACATTAAAAACATCGTGCTGCTGGGCGGCGCGAAATCCGGCAAGACAACATTAGCCGAGACTATGTTGTTCGAGGCCGGCATCATCAACCGACGGGGCACCGTAGAAAGCAAAAATACGGTATCGGATTTCCACGAGATTGAGCACGAACGCGGAAATTCGGTTTACGCTACCACTTTACACACCGAGTGGCGAGGTTACAAAATTAATATCATCGATACTCCGGGTTTGGATGATTTTATGGGCGAGATCGTATCTTCAGTACGGGTAGCGGATACCTGCGTGCTGGTGCTAAACGCCCAACACGGCGTAGAAGTAGGTTCTGAACTCATCTGGAACTACATTGATCAGTTTCAGAAACCCACCATACTGGCAATTAATCAGCTCGACCATCCCAAGGCTAACTTTGAACAATCAGTAGAATCAGCCAAGCAGAGTTTTGGCGATGCCGTAGCCATCATGCAGTATCCAGTCACTCAGGGCGAGGGCTTCAACGCGATTATCGACCTGCTAAAGATGACCATGTATAAGTTTCCGACCGAAGGCGGCAAGCCCGAAAAGCTACCTATCCCCGATAGCGAAAAGGCTAAAGCTGAAGAACTGCACAACGAGCTGGTTGAGAAAGCCGCCGTTAACGACGATAGCTTGATGGAGCTGTACTTTGAAAAAGGGAATCTGGACGAAGATGAACTGCGGCAGGGCCTGAAGATTGGTATGCAGAAGCACGAAGTATTTCCAGTATTTTGCCTCTCGGCCAAGCAAAACATGGGCAGTGGCCGCATGATGGGCTTTATTGACAACGTAGCTCCTGGAGCCTGCGATATGGACCCCGAACCTACCGTAGCGGGTAAAGAAATTGACTGCGATCCTAGCAAACCTACCAGTCTGTTCGTATTCAAAACTCTGATTGAGCCTTACCTGGGCAAAGTAAGCTTCTTCAAAGTAATGTCGGGTGAGGTAACCACCGGTATGGATTTGTACAATCCGCAGTCGCAGTCTACCGAGCGCATGAACCAACTATACATTATGGATGGTAGCCAGCGGCATCCGGTAGATAAACTAGTGGCTGGCGACATTGGTGCGACGGTAAAACTGAAAGACACCCAAACCAATCATACGCTGCGCGATGCTAATGCCAGTATGGAGTACCCAAAGATGGAATTTCCTGAACCTCGGGTTCGTACCGCTGTTGTTGCTGATAGTAAAAATGATGAAGAAAAGATTGGTGAAGCTATTCGGGAGCTACACGCCGAAGACCCTACGCTTAACATTGAGTTCTCTCGCGAACTAAAACAATTAATTCTAACGGCTCAAGGCGAATTACATCTGGCCGTTACCAAATGGCGATTGGAACACGTGTACGGAGTGAAGATACACTTTGAGGAGCCGCGTATTGCCTATCGCGAAACTATTCAGAAGGCAGCTACTACATCGTATCGGCACAAGAAGCAGTCGGGCGGAGCCGGACAGTTTGGTGAGGTACACATGGCCATTATGCCCTACACTGAAGGTATGGAAGACCCTGAAGGTTATAATATTCGCAACAAAGAAGTGATTGACCTGGACTGGGGTGGCAAGCTGGTATTCTACAACTGCATCGTCGGTGGGGTGATTGACGCTCGCTTCATGCCATCTATCCTGAAAGGGGTAATGGAGAAAATAGAAGAAGGTCCGGTTACGGGCTCCTATGCCCGCGATATTTGTGTGCTGGTGTTCGACGGTAAAATGCACGCGGTAGACTCTAACGATATTTCGTTTAAGATTGCCGGTATGCAGGCCTTCAAGCAGGCTTTCATGCAAGCCGATCCTAAAATTCTGGAGCCGATTAATAACCTGGAAGTGTTAGTACCCGAAGAAATGATGGGCGACGTAATGACCGAACTGCAAACCCGCCGCTCACTGGTAGTGGGTATTGATACCAAGAATCAGTACCAGGTCATTCGGTCGAAGATTCCACTAGCCGAAATGACTAACTTCAGTAGTGCGCTGAAATCGCTTACCCAAGGTCGGGCTAGCTTTTCCACTTCCTTTGCGGAGTACTCACCGGTACCTTTCGATATCCAAAAGCAACTCATTGCCAACAGTGAATTAGTAACGGCTTAACAATTAGCAAACTGCAATTAACAGTGTGTAATGAAAACATCCGGAGTTTTTGAAGCTTCGGATGTTTTCTTAAGACAATACTCTAAAATAGATAGTCAGCCTTGTTTAAGACTCCTCACCTACGAATTGGTGAGTATGGAATTGAAATAATCAAAAACTCTTTCATAAGGCTGAGTCGAAGAGATTTTCTTGGGTATTTAATAACTCCTTTGTTATTGTTTACAGGCGGTATTGGACTCAATATATTGTAGCCAATGAAATTAGTGCTAGGTAAAGGATGGGACATCGCAGAAGAACAGGTTTCTGACAATCCAACGGAGCATCTTATTGAGGAAGTAGTCAATTCTTTGGACTGGCAGAATTTCAATTCCATAACGCTAGTTAAAAATAATGTGAACTGGCTAAGCGTGAGCGGTAACATATCCAACGACGGATTGGCAATTGTAATTGAAGAAGACGGAACATCAAATGTTTCCGAACGTCCTCCCGAAACAATTGATGAATTGATAAAAATACTTCAGGCTTACTTACAAGGTGATGAACAATTTAAGATAACTTATTTTGACTCAATTACCAAATCACAACTTGAGAAGAAACTAAAGGAAAATGAGCTCCGAAAAGTAGTTTACGAATCTCAAAGGACAATTAACAGAAGAAATAATATCGTTGCCGTAGCAGCAGCGATCGTAATAGTTTCCATCTTTTCAATCATTCTCTATTTTTGGTATCACTACAAATTGTAATTTATCGGTCATCGAAACGACGTAACTACAACTGCAATCGTAGAGATAAAATGGTGACCAATGCAAGGGAGCTATATTCAAATAGTGAAAGTAGATGAACTGATCCAGTTTCTGAAGAAAAGAGTGGATCTAAAAATCGAGAATTAAGCAACAACCTATAAAAACTATGAGTCAGAATCGGCGGGATTTTATTAAGAAAGGGGCTTCGCTAGCGGCTATCTCCTCGGTAGGAGCCAACACAACAACTGCTTCCAACTATTTTACTCAATCGGCAGAAGTGGTAAAGGATGCTGGAATGCAGATGTGCCTGGCGTACTTCTGGGGCATAGAACCGCACAAAGTAGCCCTGGCCCGGCAAATGGATGTGCTGGGTGCTGTGGGTGGTATCAACACTAGCATGGTGGACATGAAGGACGCGCCTAAGTGGGAGTACGAAACCATCAAGGCCGTGAAGGAAGCCTGGGAAAAGGAAGGTTTACAATTACGAGTAATTGAAGGTACCCCTTCACTG
>CAKZYJ010000176.1 GCA_937884755.1 uncultured Flammeovirgaceae bacterium | reverse complement strand
AGATAAATCCGGAAACCGGAAGGAATCGCTACTACCCCCACGGCTGCTGCCACCACATTGGCTTAGATGTACATGATAAAGGTGAGTACGATACGCTGCGGACCAACATGGTGATTACGATTGAGCCCGGTATCTACATTCCCGAAGGTAGCCCTTGCGACCCCAAGTGGTGGGATATTCCGGTGCGGATTGAAGACGACTTTCTAGTAACCGAAGACGGCTACGAAATGCTCTCGAGTGCTGCTCCCCGCATAAGCGAAGAAGTAGAAGCTCTCATGAAAGAAGATAGTTTCTTCAACAGTGCTGATTTACCATCGTTAGACGGAGATGAATAAGTACTCTACCAGACTCGGGCGGGCAGTTCAAAATGCCGTCGAAAATGATCTTCTAGCGTTGCTAGATAATCGTCAGCTTCAATCTCACCTTCCTTGGGAGCCCAACTGGCAAATTCCTTATCGGTAACGGCATCGTAAGGCCCGGGTTTTACTTCCAGCACTACGGTATCCGGTTCCAATGCAATGAAGGTATGCCAAACTCCCGCCCGGTAGTCTACGCCAAATACTCCTTTCTTAGGATTCATATAGACGAAGTCTTCAGCTTGGTACGTGCCATCATCAGCAAAGCGAACAAACCCTAGACTGCCCTGAATAACTAATACCGCTTCCGCCTTAGGTACCGCTACGTGCCGGTGGGGTGCTACGTAGGTTCCCGGCTGGAAAGCGTTGAGCATGCGCTGTAGGGTATCCTCGTCTCCAGTATGGAGAACATGAATGTTCCGCTTTCGATCACTCTCGCGAGCATCTCGGGCTTTCTGCTCAATGAGTGTCTGATCAATGATAGCGGTATGCATGTGTTGAGAAAGCGTAGCGGCGGGCGAGATACGATGAAGTTCAGCCATCAGTGATTCTTATTTAGCGTAGTTCAAAAGTATCTTGCACAGGTTTTGCGGCCCCTAAAGCTACGGAACGTTCTCCGGGCGAAGCCCCGCCTACCGTAACCTGAAATTCGCCTTTTTCCCACTGAGCGTTCCCTTCCTCATCAATCAACTGCATGGCTTTGGAGGGTAGTGTAAACGTAACAGTGGTTTGCTGCCCGGGGGCTAAGCATACCCGACGAAATTCTTTAAGGGAGTAGAGCGGAGCCCGCACCGATGCTTCCCGATCAGTCAGGTAACACTGTACTACTTCTTCTGCCTGTCCATTGCCCGTATTCTTCACGGTGACCTGAACCTGCAAAGAATCTCCTCGCTTAAGTTTTTCGGTTCCTAACTTAAGGTCTTGGTAGGTAAATTGAGTGTAACTTAGTCCGAAACCAAAGGGATATAGCGGTTCTTCCTGCATGTACCGGTAGGTGCGGTCGGGCATTGCGTACTCTTCGTAAGGAGGAAGCTGATCTACCGAACGTGGAAAGGTAATAGGCAATCGTCCCGAAGGAGATACGTCACCAAACAATATGTTGGCAATGGCTGTACCCCCCGCCTCGCCCGGATACCAGGCGTAGAGCACGGCATCGGCTAGTTCGTGTACTTCGGGCATGGCTACCGGACTGCCGCCCGTAAGCACTACGATGAGTGGTTTGGTATTGTCCTGCCGCAATTTCTTCAGAAAATCTACCTGATTTTGGGGTAATCGGATATCAAAGCGGTCACTTTTGGTAGGTGAAGCTAGGGATTCTCCTTCTTCTCCCTCCAGCAAGCCCGATAAGCCCATCACTACCACCGTAGCGTCAGCCTCTTTGGCATCGCCCGAAGCCCAGTCTACCGGATTAATGTTTTCCCGATCCAGTAAAAAGCCATGGCGATAATCTACTTTAGTACCCGCGTCTACCTTACCAGCAATTCCTTCTAGCACTGTACTCAGGTTAGGTGTGACTCCGTTGTAGTTGCCTAGCAAAATATCGCCATTGGTGGCGTTAGGGCCAATCACGTAGAGATATTCCAGATCGCGCTTTAGAGGAAGCACCCCGTCGTTCTTAAGCAGTACCACCGACTTCTCCGCTGCCTGAAGAGCCAGTGCCTGGTGCTCTGGTGAATTAATCACATTCGGGCTAATATCGGCAAAGGGATTTCGCTCCGGCGGGTCCATTAGCCCTAACCGAAAGCGGGTTCGTAGCAACGGATATAGCGCTTGGTCAATTTCTTCTTCCGAAATAAGGTTCTGATCAATTGCGCCCTTCAAATAAGGAGAAGTGCTGCCGCAGTTCACATTTACCCCATTACGGAAAGCCAAAGCGGCTGAAGCTTCGGGGCTTTGGGTTACCTTGTGGTACTCATGAAAATCGACCAAGGCCCAGCAGTCGGAAGTAACGTGCCCATCAAATCCCCACTGTTCGCGAAGAATATCTTGAAGCAAAAAGGAGCTTCCGCAGCAAGGCTCGTCGTAGGTACGATTATAGGCGCACATCACAATCTCTACATCAGCCTCTTTCACCAGAGCTTCAAAGGCAGGTAGGTAGGTTTCGTGGAAGTCTTTCCGGGGTGGAGTAGCGTTGAATGTATGTCGTTCTCCTTCCGGGCCACTGTGTACCACGTAATGCTTGGCACAGGCAGCCGCTTTTAAGTAGGTTGGATGATCTCCCTGTAAACCCTTCACAAACGCTACTCCCATGCGACTAGTCAGGTAAGGATCTTCTCCGTAGGTTTCCTGCCCTCGACCCCATCGCGGATCGCGGTAGATGTTTACATTGGGCGACCAGAAGGTAAGTCCAGTGTAGCGTCCTCGGTTGCCTAATGCTTGAGCCGCTTCGTATTTTGCCCGGGCTTCATCGCTAATAGCCGTCGCTACCCGAAACAGTAGGCTGTCGTCAAACGTAGCGGCTAGCCCAATAGCTTGAGGAAACACGGTAGCCCGCCCATTACGGGCTATTCCGTGCAAAGCTTCGTTCCACCAGTTATAAGAGGGGATATTTAGCCGATCAATGGCGGGGGCATCGTAGTTGAGTTGAGCAATTTTCTCATCCAGGGTGAGCTGACTAATCAAATCATTGATCCGATCCTCCATCGGCAAATCGGGATTACGAAATAGCTCGGACTGCGCCCAACCGTTGATGCTGATGACACCAAATAGAATGAGAGTGATAGGTAGTTGCTTTAGTTGCATTAGTAGATGGTTCAGATTAATTAATTGATGCGATAAAAACTAACCAATTTTTATCTTTTCATGCATGAATTGCAGCTTCAGCTCATGCCATTGCCACAGGCAGGTATAATTTCATACATAATTATTACGTGTATTTCATTCAGTTTTAAAGCTTTTTATTTGGTTTCATGTCATGTATGTAAAATATGCCATCATAAATATCAGATAGTTTTCCTTTGACATATTCAGGCCTCCAAACTCTTATTCTTCGGTCGGTCATGGTTGATAGACCAAATTGTTCCGATAAATCAACAAATGCATACTTAAACCCATGTTGTTTTAGTTCGAATTCAAAGCTAGTGCTATCGGCTGGTACAAACGGATAAGATTGAAATATGAAATCCTGAGCCACTGAATCGTATTTGAGAAAAGTGGATTCTCCTTTGTAGGAGGTAAAACCAAGCGAGTACATTTCCTCACCCAAGCTATCAAACAGCACCTCACCCATTGGATACTGCCTAATGGCTGGCTTCCACCCTTCTGCCTCAACCTTAAATAAAGTATCAGTCTTTGTAATATGACCATTGGCGGCCCAAATAATCATCTTCTCCCCTTGGTACTTCTCATTCAATAACCACAAGCAATTGTTTGCCATTTGTAGATCTCTATGATTATTATCCACTATATCATTTTCACGATCAATCCACCAATGCCATGCATGCATCATAAATCCTCGGATATTCTTTAACTCCTGAGTCCAGAAGGAGTCTATATTTTTTCTTTTAAACTCTTCGGTTAGGGCTTCAAGGATTGAAAGAAACCGATCTTGGCTTTCTGATGCAATTTCCTGGTCATGAAATTTATTCATAGCCTCTTCGAGCGTTCTTTTGAAAAATTCTAGGTCAGGCGTACTGATCAAAATACGGTGTTCGCGAATAATGGAATCCAATGAAGGAATTGATTCCTCACGGGAAACATTGCTAAGTTGTTTATTGTCAAAACCCGCCAGAATAATTGGGTTTTGTGTATTCTGGGATTTTTCTATGGTCTGAAATAAATTCTCACACATCTGGCTCTGTGGCCAGAAGATATACATTTGATTAAGAACATCTTGATAATCCTTCTTTCCTCTTTGGTAGTCTACCCATGCTTTATTTACACCAAAAAAATCTGCTTCAAAAGCCAAAACGTTGAATCTCATCTCCTTATGCAGCAATTTAACTAATCGGGATTTGGCCAAATACGTTGAGCCGTCTCCATGTTCTTGTTCGCCAAGCAGTACAACCTTTGAATTTCCAATTACTTTTTTTAAAGATTCTAAGTCAGTATAGTTTGTGTCCGCTGGATCAATAGATTGTATCTCTGAAAGGCTATTTTTAAGCCAATCGTTTTTTCTATTCTCTTCACAAGAAGTCAAAAAAAAGACGAGAATTAGAAGAAACGATATTTTTTCCATTCCTGAAGAAAATTACACATAATAGTCGGGTACTAATAGTGATTTTCCGGTCATTTCTTCCGGCTGGTTAATTCCCATGATCTCCAGAATAGTCGGAGCAATATCGCCTAGTTTGCCGTTGTTTAGTTTACCTTGATAATCATTATCTACTATAAAGCAGGGAACCGGTACGGTGGTATGTTGGGTATGGGGCGAGCCATCGGGATTCTTCATGCAATCGGCATTGCCATGATCGGCTAATACAATAGCCGCGTAGCCGTTCTCTAGAGCAGCAGTTAGCACGTCTTTGGCACACTCGTCTACCGTTTCGCAGGCTTTTACAGCGGCATTAAAATCGCCAGTGTGGCCTACCATGTCAGGATTGGCAAAGTTTAGGCAGATAAAATCTACGTCGTCACTCTTTATTTTTGGAATAATTGCGTCCCGAATATCGTAAGCACTCATTTCGGGTTGCAGATCGTAGGTGGCTACTTTGGGCGATGGACACATAATACGCTCTTCACCTTCAAACTCCTCTTCTCGTCCACAATTAAAAAAGAACGTTACGTGCGGGTACTTTTCGGTTTCGGCAATCCGAATCTGCTTTTTTCCGTTTTCCGCCAGAATTTCACCTAGCACCCGGTCAATAGCTCTGTTTTCGAACAGAATATCTACGTCTTGGAAGGTATCGTCGTATTCGGTCATGGTGAGGTAGTGTAAATCCAGAATCTTCATATCCTGTTCCGGAAAGTCCTTTTGCGTTAGTGCCACAGTAATTTGTCGGGCTCGGTCGGTGCGGAAGTTAAAGGACAACACTACGTCCCCATCTTCTATTTTTGCTACCGGCTCGCCGTTCTCTACCACCACAATCGGCTTGATAAACTCATCGGTGGTGTTATCGTCGTACGATTGCTGAATGCCTTCGGTGGCACTCCCCACTTCCCGACCCTTTCCGTACACCATTGCGTCGTAAGCCAGCTTAGTACGTTCCCAGCGCTTGTCGCGGTCCATAGCGTAGTAGCGGCCAATCACGGTAGCCACTTTGCCAATGGTTTCGGCCATGTGCTTCTCTACCCCTTCCAGGTAGCCTTTTCCAGCTTTAGGGTCGGTATCGCGCCCATCGGTAAAAGCGTGGACAAATACTTTTTCCAAATCGGCCTCAGCCGCCGCTGAGCACAGCCCTTTTAGGTGGTTGATATGGGAATGTACGCCCCCGTCGGAAACCAGCCCAATGAAGTGGACTTTCTTATCATTCTCTTTGGCGTATTTGAAAGCATCTTGCAAGGGCTGCTTCTCCTTAAGTTCTCCTTCTTCAATGGCGGTATTAATGCGCTCCAGCATCTGGTACACAACACGTCCGGCTCCCAAATTCATGTGGCCTACTTCGGAGTTGCCCATTTGACCCTCGGGTAGTCCTACGGCCTTCCCGGAGGCCTGTAACTGACTGTGGGCATACTTATCGTAGAGCGAATCTACAAAGGGAGTATTGGCCTGATCTACCGCTGAGACTTCGGGGTTTTCGGCAATGCCCCAGCCGTCGAGTATCATGAGAATAGCTTTCTTATTCATTGGTTACGCTTTGTGATTTAAAAAATATTCTAAAAAATTGGGCAATAGTGAGAGATTATGAAGTTATATCTGTCAAATTTGTTTGCCAAGCTAAATTAGTCATTTATCCCATTTTTATATGCCACTACAACTATCGGAAATTTATATCTACCCAATAAAATCACTCGGTGGTATCCGCTTACCGGAAGCCCAACTTACCCAGCGAGGATTGGCCTACGACCGCCGTTGGATGCTCATTGACGAACATGGTTTCTTAACTCAACGAGAAATTCCTCGGATGGCTTTGCTGGAGGTCTCGCTTCAAGCGAATTTTTTGGTGATACATAGTCCGAGTGAGTCCTCGCCGCTCAATATTCCGTTAATACTTCCACCGGATACAGCTACCAAGTTGGTGCCGATTTGGGACGATACTACTACTGCTCAACTGGTGAGCGAAGAAGCTGACGAGTGGTTTAGCGAAGCACTGGATCATCCTTGTTCATTGGTATACATGCCTGATTTCAGTGAGCGAACGAAAGTTGGTAAAATCAGCGGCAAGGTGCAACCCGTGAGCTTTGCCGATAGTTATCCGGCTCTACTCATTGGTCAGGCTTCGCTGGATGATCTCAATACTCGTTTGACTGAGCCGGTACTCATGAACCGTTTTCGACCTAATTTAGTCTTTAGCGGAGGAGAGGCCTACGAGGAAGATCAGTGGCATGAATTCAGTATAGGAGATGCCAGGTGCTGGGCTGAGAAACCTTGTGCTCGCTGTTCGGTCGTGACCATCAATCAAGAAACCATAGTGCAAGGAAAAGAACCGTTAGCCACATTAGCGCGGTATCGCAAACAGGATAATAAAGTGCTCTTCGGCCAGAGTATTCTGTTTGAACCGGGAAAGATCATTCGCGAAGGAGACGAAATTCAAGTGCAAACGCGCAAACCGAATATTTTGTAAATAGTTGAGTGTTCAAACCTAAAAGTGGTCTATACTCTAACGGGGACTTTTGCTAGTTGCTGATGGAAAATCCGCTTAGCGTAGTAGCTAGTGCCAGCGATGGACAATAATAGCATACCGGCAAATAAAAGTTGGGTAGTCATATCACCATCGTGCTTAATGAGTGCATAAACTTCTTGAGCCTCGCTACCTAACCAAACCAAGAGAAGAATGCGAGGTAGCGTGCCTAAAAAGCCTCCGAGCAAGTAGTTTCGCATAGACACTCCCGCGAGAGGAAGCACCACATTCATCATGGTAAATGGCATTATCGGCGAAAGGCGGGATAGTGTGGTTATACCTAATTGGTTAGTCACTACTCCCTCCTGAATTTGCCGAGCCAATAGTGCTTGTTTGGTAGGCAAGTGAGCAATGGTACGGTTAAACGCTCCGTGATCCATCCAGCGAGCCAGTTGAAATCCAACCAATGAAGCAATGGTGTAGGCTACCGCAACGCCAGGCAGAGCTGCGAATCCCAGAAAATAACCCGCTAACAGAGCAACCAGCGACGATGGAAGTACGGCCAGGCCAATAGCTACCCCACTGATTAGGCTGATAATGATCCAGATATTAACCGAGAAAGTAGACAAAATGGTCTCATAGTGGATAGCACCGTAGGAAAATACCGGGCTGATAAGCAATGGGCTGAGACTCATCCAGAGGAGAAGCCACAAAGCAGCATTGCGGTTTTGAGTCAGTTGGTTCAATATTGTTGTTAAATTTTTCATTTCTAATCAGTGAGTGCAATCGTATCAGTAGTTGAAATTGTCCCTATGCCTTAGTCAATTCCGTCAACCAAAATGTAATATTCATCGTATGATTGGCTAACTTTCCATTCAAATAAGTGCCTTATGAAATTCGGAACTAAAGTTATCCACGCTGGAATAGAGCCTGACCCGACTACGGGAGCCATCATGACTCCAATTTTCCAAACATCTACCTATGTACAGGCTTCTCCCGGAGACCATCAGGGCTATGAGTATGCCCGCACTCAGAATCCTACGAGAAGTACGCTAGAAAAGAATCTGGCGGCCTTGGAAAATGGATCGCACGCCCGTTGCTTTGCTTCGGGCATGGCAGCGGTTGACGCGGTTATCAAATTACTGAAACCCGGCGATGAGGTTATCTGTACCAATGATCTGTACGGTGGATCGTACCGTATTTTTACCAAGGTATTCGCCAACTACGGTATCAAATTTCACTTTGTGCCGATGAATGACCTGGCCCGGGTAAAGGAAAAAATTTCGGGAAACACCCGTATGTTCTGGATTGAAACTCCCACTAATCCGATGATGAATGTGGTGGATATTCGGGCTATTGCTGATCTGGCTCAGGTCCAAAACGCTTGGACGGTAGTTGACAATACCTTCGCTACTCCTTATTTTCAAATCCCACTTGACTTAGTTGCTGATATGGTGCTTCATTCCATCACCAAGTACTTAGGCGGTCACTCCGATACAGTGATGGGGGCGGTAATTGTAAAAGATGTTTCGCTAGATGAACAATTAGGGTTCTTACAAAATAGTTGCGGTGCGGTGCCTGGTCCTCAAGACTGTTTTTTAGTGTTGCGCGGTATCAAAACTCTGCATGTACGTATGCAGCGCCACTGCGAAAACGGGCATAAAGTAGCTGAATACTTAGCCAATCACGCTAAAGTAGATAGAATCTACTATCCCGGTCTGGAAACTTCAGAAGGTTACGAAGTTGCCCGAAGGCAGATGAGAGATTTCGGTGGAATGCTTTCATTTGTACTAAAAGGGGATAGTATGGAAGACGCCTTTCGGACTCTGGAAAAGCTAAAAGTATTCGCTCTGGCTGAATCTCTAGGCGGAGTTGAATCATTAGCGGGGCATCCGGCAAGTATGACCCATGCTAGTATTCCGAAAGAAGAGCGAATGAAGACCGGTTTAAGTGATTCGCTGATCCGGTTGAGTGTAGGTATAGAAGATAGTAGCGATCTGATTAACGACTTAGAGCAGGCTATTGGGTAGAAAAGAACTTGACTGCAAAATCTGATCAAGAAGCATTCTTTTTATTATGATAAGTGAGCTATATTAGTCAATTGATTTAAACCAGGCAGCGAAAGGCACGTATTTTGTGCAGGTAAAAATAGGTTGATAAACCATAACCAGAAACTAATCAAAAAGTAATTATGACTAGTATGTTATCAAGAATCTTTCATTACCGGTACTTTTCGTTGGCAGCACTGGTAGCATTAACAGTTCTAGTAAGCTGCGATGGAGGGGATGATCCTGACCCCACCCCTGATGCCTCCCTCAGTGCTAAACAAGAGCGAGCTCAGGCTCTGGTGGGTACTTGGGAAAGCAGCGACAATGGTATCGATGTTCCAGATGATACCGAGGACGGCCCTAGACAGGAACTTGAAGCTATTACTATGACATTTGGGGTGAATAATAACACTGATCTAGCTCCAGGAAGTTTTTCAGCTTCAGGTGCAGACACTTACTTCAATGCTGGCAGTAATGCCACTTGGGCGTGGGCTAACGTAACCGATAGCACAAATGTCTCGGATGTAACATTAAATACGGTAGCTCCGGTAGCAGCTTTCACAATTTCATCATTTAATGGGAACACTATGACAATTACCTTTGATTTCGAGGGAGCTTCTACTGGACGATTAGCAGGCATAGGGGAGTACACTGTACAGATGACAAAGCAGCAATAAGAGAGACAGCCATCTATAAAAAGCTTCTTAAGCCGAGGGTTTTTTATAACTCTCGGTTTTTTCATGCAATCTGTATTGTCATGAGGTAGCCGATAAGTTTATATGTACCATAAATGATTAGGCCGATGGCACCAAAAATAAATAGCGCAATTCCAACGAGTAGGCCGGTGCCTTTTCCCTGATACTTCTTCTCTTCGTAATGTCTCTTTAATAATCGAATATTGCGAGTATTGGCCTTAAATAAAAAGTCAAAAACATTTCCTAGAATTGGAATACTGCCAAAGGTAGCATCAAGGGCGACATTGCCCAGCATCATAATAACCACTTTGCGGCTCACTCCGTGCTTGGCCATGTAGTAGATCAATGCCCCGGAAATTGCTAACGAGGTAGCATCTCCAAGACCTGGAATTAACCCCAAAATTGGATCAAGGCCAAAGCGGAAATTAGTACCGGGAATTCGAAAACGAGAATCCATTACCCGGGTTATTCGGTCGACCCACCTCAAGTCAGGAATATTTTGATAGTCAGCTCTTTGTGTTGTTGCAGAAGATCGTGCCATAGCTAAAAGTATTTATCCACTAAACCATCTTTTTTGATAAAAAGTTGTGGTCAGATAGACAACAGAATCAACCGTAAACGTCGAAAAACAACTAAAATGTAGGAAGAACTAGTTAGAGCCTAGAAGCGGTTTACGAAGGAACTACGACGCCCAGAGACTCCATAAGTTGAGGGTCGTATTCGCAAGCTACCTTAGATACTCGCATGAAGCGATAGTACCACTCACGCAGTGTAAGGAAGGCTTCCTGCTTAGCCTGACTGGCTTGTTGAGCCCGACGACGAGCATCATTGCGGAGCACTTCCAGAGTAAGTAAGTCATCAATCTTCTCCTTAGCCAGAATAATTTCAGTATCCGGAAGGTCATACTTAGCTACTCGTTCAGTGTCAATGTTGAAATAGAACTTCTTCACCTGATTAAGCCAAGCGTTGTACTGGCGAGCCCGGCTTCCGTTAAGTTCTAACCGGTTCTGCATCTCTTCATCCTTACGATAGACAAAGCGGGCAATTTCCAGGTGAGAGGAATATAGTGTTTGCATGGCAGTGCGAGCATCACGTAAGTTTTGCTGGGCTTTTTGTGCCTTTTTCTGCAATAGCTCTTGCTGAGTTTGTAATTCTTTCACGTTGCTGAGCAATTGCTGGCCCATCTTCACTTTCTTCGCTGGGAAATTATACTGTTTTAGCACATCCTGCAACTCAGGCACCGTAAGGGCGGCTTCGGTAGTTACCTGTACCCGGTACAGCAGATAAGCCTGAGATTTAGAAACTTTCTTCATGAGAGCATAGGTAATGGTTTAAAAGCAAGGTACGATAAGTATGGATAGAAAAACGTAGCAAGTAGGCGAGTTTAGTACGGATGTAGGAAATAAAGCAACAAGTAATTTTTTATTGAATTGTCACTAGAGAGGCAACGACATTTGCCGAAATCATCACGATTTTCTACCAATGTACCAGAGGCAAATACTTATATCCATGATGAGCAGACCCATTGAAGCTGCTACAATAGTAGTAATCCATAGAAATAAAATAGTGTACAGTAAGTGTAGTCAAAACTATCAAAAAGGATTATTGTAGAGGAAAGCGAACCTGATGCCGGCTATTTTATCATACCTGATGCGGATGCAGTAATCCGCTTACAACAAATATAGATCGGCAGAAAAGGTGAACATTCTAATGTCACCGAAGAGTAAGACGATTGATCAGAGCTGCTGTATCTATAAAAGTGAAGAGAAGATTGGCGGAGTACTATCATAGCTATTACTATCTCGCTTTAAGCTGTGGGCGGTCGTTGTCCTCAGTTACCATTTAGATAGTGAAAACATTTGACTAATGGCTGTCGCGATTGACCTAAGCAGGCTGTAATTACTGACCAAAATGAGTACGATCAGAACTTCACGCCTAAATCCAGACTAAAGAGATCATTTTTAATAACCACATTGCCCAAAGCAGCGTTTGTACTTTTAACTACATTTACTAACCCCCGGCGGTAACTAAACCCACCAAACACAATGGTGCTATATCCGAACTGATGTTCTACCCCAGTTCCGAGTAAAAGGGAAGAATCAATAGGCCTGAAATCAGTGATTAACGTGACATCGTCGCTGATATTATCTTCCAGAATTTTTAGCTCAAGGGTGAAGCCAGCCTGAAAATAGATTCTGGTATCCAATGCAACTTCGTTGGTGAAGAGTTTTACGGAGGCGGGAATTTGTAGGTAATGAAGGCGATATGCCTCTTCTACTGGGTTGGTATCTACGGTGGTGGCAATGCCTACTCGCTTGGGGGTGAAAAAGAGCCCACTGGAAACGTAGTAATTCTCCTGAAACATATAATCGGCCAGGATACCCGCCATTAGTCGGCCACCAATGCCATCGTTACCTGTTCCAACCAGTGCTTCATCGTCGTCAATACGGTTAAACGAGAGCGTTGGCGACAACTGAACTCCCAATTTTACCTGAGCCTGTATTCCGGTGTAAGATATTACGAATAAAAGTAGGAGAATGAATCGTGTCATTGATAGATTATTTTTAATAAAAATCCGTTTTTCACAAAAAAAATGTATGCGTCTAGTATTAGTTCTCATTGTGATAGCCTGTTTTGGTCTATTTTCCTGTCAACCGGATAACTGCTCTAGTTCGGCAGATATTTCTGATATATCAGTTGATATAGAAATTATTCGTCTGGAAGAAAGCCTCTTTCGGGCTCAATCGCCTCAGGATATTCGCAATCTGTTTGAAAACCACCCTAATTATTTGGTACGCTACGCAAATTTAACGGGAACCCCCAACGATTCGCTATACTTTGAAGAATATTTTCGGGTTATACAGAACCCGGCCATTGATACCCTCTATCAGCAAACCCAGGAGGCTTTCGCCAAGCTGGAAACGCTGGAAACCGATTTTGCTCAGGCCTTTCGTCATATTAAGTACTACTATCCTGCATTTACTCCACCTAAAATTTACACTACGTTTACCGGGCTAGGTACTATGGGCGATGATCTGCTAGTGAGCGATAGTCTGATCGTGATTAGTCTCGACTTCTTTGTAGGGAAAGAAGCTCGCTTTCGTCCGCAGGTACATGATTACATGCTGGGCCGGTACAGTCCGGAGTATATTGTACCGAGCTGTATTATGATCCTTTCCAACCGATTCAATCAGACTAATGCGGATGATAATAGCCTGTTGGCCGAGATGGTCTACTATGGTAAGAGCTATTATTTTTTGCAGCAGGTAATGCCTTGCGTTCCCAATACCTTGCTAGCCGGTTACGAAGCAGACGAGATTACTACCGTGGAAGAAAATACCGCCATGATCTGGTCGCACTTTATCGATAATGAACTATTGTATGAAACCAGCCATATTGTAAAACCTCGCTACGTAGGAGAAAGGCCAAGTACCCTGGAGATCAATGCTAAAATTCCGGGTCGGATAGGACGCTGGCTGGGCTGGCAGATTGTCCAGTCGTATAGAGAAAAAACCGGTAAAGAGCTACCGCAGATTATGCAGGATGCTGACGCGCAGCAGATTTTTATACAAGCAAAGTATAGGCCTTAACCGGGGTAGGCTGGTTGGATTCCTCTAACGCGCTACGCAGTACTTCGATCTGCTTTTCTTTGGCGAATTCCCGCTCAGCTAAAGATCGGGCGTTGCTCTGGTAATCCTCTAATAGTGAGCGGTCGGTTACGAAGGGAGCCAGCTGGGTTACAAACTTTTCGGGCTGTTTGGGATGGGCGTAGAATCCGCAGTGATTATCTTCTACTAGTTGGGCTACCCAGCCGGAAGTGTTAGTAATACACATCTTTCCGGAGGCCAACGCATCAAAGAACTTATTAGGACTATTGGACTGAAGTACCGGCCGGTCGGCGAAGGAAAGGTAGGCCGCATCGGTGACGTTCAGTACCGATAATAAACCATATTTGTTCTGATGATCAATAAACGAAACGTTATCTAGTTTTCGCTTGATAGTTAGTTTTTTCGGGCGCGGAAGTACGATACCCTGCCATACTACAAGAACATGCACACCGCTCAATCCTTTATGCTGACAGGCTTCGGCCGCGTCTAGCAGATAATCCAGCCGGTTTACCTGACCAATAGCCCCAAAGTAGGTAACTACAAATTTATCTTTAACTCCGAACTGAACCTCGTGGTAGATATTCCGCTCCGACTTCCGGAAAAACTGGCAGTCAGACATGTTCGGAATCAGGTAGATAGATTTGCGGGGGACAATCCGGCGGATATGGCGCTCAATGTCAGGTGATAGGGCCACCAAAGCCCGAGCCTGTCGATAGATCCGTTTTTCCCAGTTTCGGAGATACTTGATCAGCCATCGGTTACGAAAAACCCCCTTCTGTACAGGGGCTTCAGGCCACAAGTCGCGCACCTCGAACAAATAAGGAATACGGTAGCGCCAGCGGTAATACAAGGCAGCTAAACCCACTGTGAGTGGGGTAGAAGTGGCGTAAACGCGATCAGCGTGCTTGAATAATGGGGCTTTCAGGCAAGCGTACCAGGCAAACCACAAAAAAGCCTGAATCCGTTTCCATTTAGAAAAATCCTGGGAATAAGGGACCGGCAAATAATGTACGTAGATGCCGTCCACTAACATTTTCTTGTACGTAAGCTCATTGTGCGAAGTAACCATCGTGACCTTGTGTCCCGCTTCTACCAAGCCTTTGGCCAGATAATAAGAGCGGATAGCACCACCTTCTTCAGGGGTTTTAAAGTACTGATGGATGTAAAGAATGTGCATAACCTGCGTGCTAGAAAGTGGTTCTGAAAAAATGGAAACGGAAAATACAAGGAATTTCTGTTAGTTGCCTAATGAAATTCTGATTTCAGCCCGACAATTTTTGCATTATGGTAAATCAAGTGTAAAGTGCTGATCTGGCATTTGATTAACGACAAAATTTATCATTTGTTAAGCGAATACCAGGATAAAATTTCTTAGTGGTCGTTAACCGACAACCAGGCCGATAATAGTAGCAAAGACCAGATCTCTGCACTATAATCGTGGCGACCGTTACGGTGTATTTTAAGCAGATTCTGAGCCTTCTTGTAAGAAATAAACTGATAGATGGACTGCTGGGGGTCATCCAGATACTGATGAATTACAGGAAGAGATTCACTGCGTAGCCAGTGGCCAAAGGGTAAGCCGAACCCCTCTTTAGCCCGGTGGGCGAAGGGTTGTCCACCGTAGCGATTAAGCAACTGCTTAAGTATCCACTTCTTTCCCCGTTGAAGGCGAAATACCGCTGGAAGCGATTGAATATAACGCGCAAGCGGGGTATCCAGGTAAGGCACGCGAAGTTCCAGACTGTGAGCCATACTGCTGCGATCGCTAATTTGCAGTACATCCTCAATCAAGTAATGATGCTGATCATGATTCAATGCCAAAGCCATATAATGTTCCATAAAATTCGGATCAACCGGTGATACGGATTCAGTTGGCAAAGCATTAGTGGGTGGCATATCTAAATCCGGAAAACCGATAAATTGTTGAAAGGTAGTGGCCGGATCATCGGATAAAGAATAGGCGTATTTCTTTATCAGCCGAAAGGTTTTGCGGAGCGGATGAGAAAAACCGGTAGGAAGTAAGGAGGCAGTACTTTTGCTTAATCCGCGCAGTCTGGTAAACCAGCGGTAGTGTTTCAGGTAAAAGTAGTAAGCAGCATGACGATTATAGCCACCAAACAGTTCATCAGCTCCCGCACCTGAAAGCACTACTTTCACCCGCTGACTCGCTTCCCGAGAGAGCAGATAGGTCATCATGGCCCCGCTGTCGCCCACTGGCTGATCTATCTTTTGGACAAAATTCTCGAGGTGAGTAGAAAAGAGCGATAAACTAAGTGGGACTTCCTGATGGTAGCTACCGTACTGCTTGGCCGCCAAACGGGAGTAGCGATAATCTTGGGTACCGAAGTTTTTTTCTTTAGCGTCGTTAACGATAGAAAAGGTAAGGATTGGGGGAGATCCAGTTTCTTTGATCAGTGCCAAAAGTAACGTAGAGTCAACTCCTCCACTTAGAAACAGTCCAGTGGGAACGTCCGTAGCAATGTGTCGGAGTACGGCATCTTTCAGTAACTCTTCGGTTTGGTGTAGTAACTCCGGAGTTTCAGGAAGAAGGTCATTTACCGAAGGCAAAGACGATGAATGCAGTTGAAGTTGAGGTATTTGTTCGGGTGATAGTGTTAGGTAACTCTTTTCGGGCAGCGAATGAATTTGTCGGTAGAGTGTTCGCCCCTTCTGAGGGTAGCGGAAATAGAGGTAGTGATCAATCTGCTCGGGATCGATTTCGGTAGAAACCAGTCCAGATACGGCTAAACTGCGGGAGGATGAAGAGGCTAGAAAGAAAGAATCTGTTTTGGCGTAGTATAGCGGTTTAATACCGAAAACGTCGCGGGCTAACAGTAAGCTCTCTTCCCGGCGGTCGTAAAAAGCCAAGGCGAACATTCCCTCAAATTCTTTCAAAGCTGTAGAACCCTGCCGAATAAGCATCTTTAGCACTACTTCAGTATCCGAATAGGTGGTGAATGTCTCACCCTGAGCTAGTAGCCGGTTACGAAGTTCGTAAAAATTATACAGTTCACCATTGTACAGCAGGGCGTAACATTCGTCGGGCGAAACAAAAGGTTGATTGGCTTGATTGCTAAGATCGGTTATCTTCAGCCGCTGGGCACCGAGCCAAATTTCTTGTCGGTTATCTTGCCAGTGCAGTGTACAGCTGGCATCAGGGCCTCGGTGAGCACTCGCCTGCATCATTCGTTGTAGTACCTGATTCAGGTCAGCCGCCGGATTTTTTTTGGCGATAATGAGGTGGAAGCCGCACATAGTAGGTGCAAGCATACAAAATGTATAGAATTATCCCGCAGGCTAGACTAACTTTAGAAAAATTGAAAACAAAATCCGTGAAAGCCTCTCCTTCTGAATCGACCTTGCCGGTTAAGATAGTAGTAGTTCGCACACTCGAACAATTTGCCGCGGCCCGACAGTTATTTTTGGCGTACGCCGACTGGTTGGGGATAGACTTGAGCTATCAGAATTTTGTCCAGGAGCTAGAATCCCTTCCGCAGATGTACGGCGGAGATGAAGGTAGGCTGCTGTTAGCTTTGGTAGATAACACCCCGGCCGGATGTGTAGGAGTAAGGAAACTCAGCTCCTCAACCTGCGAAATGAAAAGGCTATACGTACGGGAGGAATTCCGGGGAAGAGGAATCGGAGTATTGTTGGCGAAGCGCATTATTCAGGCGGGAAAGGATTTGGGCTATTCGGAAATGGTACTGGATACGTTGGACAAGATGAAGTCAGCACAGAAGCTTTACCAATCATTGGGCTTTGTTGAAATTCCGGCTTATTACAACAACCCTTTGCCGGACGTTATTTATCTGAAATTGAATATGCGATAAGTGATAAATTAATGAAGATTCCTGTTATTTCAGAATTTTATTTTGATAAATACTTGATTTACATTATAAAATGACTATACCTTTGCATAAACACTAAAAGGAAATTTTTATCGCCTCACAATCAACTAGCCTTATGTCAACCTCCATGAATCGCCGAAATTGGCTCAAGTCCAGTGCATTATTTGCCGGCGGATTAGGATTTAGTTCTACCCTATCAATCAATTATGCTCAGGCTTCCCAGCAGGTGGCGGCGCGTTTATACGCTCCCTACGACGATGAAGAGGCTTTATTAAGCGGAATGCCTAAGCTGAAAGCCCGGATCTCATCTAACGAAAATCCGTTTGGGCCCAGTAAAAAAGCGAAAGAAGCGCTGATGGGCGAGATCGATACCAGTTTCCGCTACGGACGGGAGAGTAAAACCGAATTTTCTCAGCTACTAGCTGATCAGTTTGAGCTGACCGAAACAGAAGAGACCCGCTGGGGGAATCGGCCTACCCAAGTGATGCTGGGTGCTGGATCTACTGAGTTGCTGCTGGCCGCTTCTATTGCCTACGGGCAGAACGGAGGAAAAATACTATCCGCCGAACCTACGTATATGTCGCTCATTCGTAGGGCTCAGAGTCTGGGAGCGGAGTGGGACACGGTGCCGCTCACCAAAGATTACGTTCACGATCTGGATCGTTTGGCTAATGCTGTCTCTAGTGACCATAGCCTGGTCTATATTTGCAATCCGAATAATCCGACCGGAACGGTATGTGATCCAGACGAATTGCGAGCCTTCTGTAAGGAGGTTTCCAAGAAAAAGCCGGTATTCATCGATGAGGCATACATTGACTACACCGCTGATCCTAAAAAATACTCAATGGCCGACCTGGTGGCCGAGGGCTACGATGTGATTGTGACACGCACATTCTCTAAATTGCATGCTTTTGCTGGCTTACGTATTGGCTACACCCTAGCCCAACCAGAAGCCATTGAAAAAATGAGCAAGTACAGTAACAGTGCCGGAAATATTTCCAGCCCTTCGGCCGCGGCAGCTATTGCCTCTTTCAAGGATACTGCTTATCAGGAGTACGCCAAGGAGATGAATCAGAAATCGAAGGATTTTTTGATAAAAACCCTAACTGATGCGAATTACGACTATATTCCGTCGGTCACTAACTTTATGCTTTTCCCACTACAATCAAATAGTGAGCAGTTCCGGCAGGATATGCTGAAGCAGGGAGTGAGCGTTCGCTCATGGAGTTTCTCGGATCAGGAATGGTGTCGAGTAAGTATTGGAACCATGGAGGACATGCAATATTTTGCCGAGGCATTTAATAAGTTGGCTTAAATCAAAAATATTTAATTTCTTCATATCAGTCTACCTACTGACCTGGAAACCCGGATGCAATTGCGTTCAGGGTTTTTTTTTATAAGTTTCCCGCGTAGCTTTGGCGCTGACTAACCCAGTAAGCGCTTGGATTACACCTACCTATACCAGTCAATTCCTCTGACCCACAGTACGCTGCTGGCCCTGGTAGTGCTGTTTATTCCGCTACTCAACTTTATCTGGCTTAGCTTTATTCGAAACAGGTCAGGCGAAATAAGCGCCTGGGTAGCTTCGGGGTTTTTATTAGGATCAGTGCTAGCGGCTACGCTTGTTTTTCAGTCAGTTTGGTGGGGTAATCCGGCCCACAGCCGGATGATCTGGTTTGAGATACCTACTTCAGCCTTCGCTTACCCGTTTACGGTGGGGGTACACGTGAACCGGATGGCGGCGCTAATGCTGCTGGTAGTGACACTGATTTCCTGGATTGTACACGTGTTTTCCATTCGCTACATGGAGCACGACGAGGGTTACTCTCGCTACTTTGCGCTGCTAGGTCTGTTCACCTTTGCCATGCTGGGTATTGTCATTATGGACAACCTACTATTGATTTTTTTCTTTTGGGAGCTGGTGGGAGTTTCCTCCTACGCCCTTATTGGGTTCTGGCATCGTCGCCCGGCTGCTATTCAGGCCAGCACCAAAGCCTTTCTAATGAACCGCGTGGGGGATGTAGGCTTCATTATCGGCATGTTAGTGCTTTGGTCACAGTTTGGCACGTTAGATTTGTGGGTGCTGGAGGACCTGATGCAGCAGTCGGTCTTCACCGATGAAGGTATGTGGCTGAGCTACTTCCGGGTAAATAACCTGTTGGTTGAGAATGCCGCGCCTACCGTCTGGCTCACTGTGGCCGGACTAGGATTGGTGCTGGGGGCGATTGGTAAATCGGCTCAATTTCCGTTGTTTACCTGGCTGCCTAATGCGATGGAGGGGCCTACCCCCGTTTCGGCTCTGCTGCACGCTGCTACTATGGTGGCGGCGGGAGTTTATCTGTTATTGAGAGTATTTATGCTACTTGATGCTCCTACCCTGACTACCATAGCTGTGATCGGAAGCATTACAGCCTTCATGGCGGCCATATCGGCACTGGTGCAAAATGATATTAAGCGGGTGCTGGCGTATTCTACCATCTCGCAGTTGGGGTATATGATGACCGGTATTGGGGTAGGAGCTTATCAGGCTTCTTTCTTTCACTTGATCACCCATGCTAGCTTTAAAGCCGGGTTATTTCTAGCGGCCGGAGCCATTATTCACCATATGCATCACCTGGAAAGTTCTCAGCCATTAGGAAGTTCTTTTGATCCGCAGGATATGCGTTGGATGGGTGGGCTGCGTACCCGCATGCCTATTACGTTTGGTGCCTACGTAGTTACTGCTGCCGCGCTAGTAGGCGTTCCGTTATTTTCCGGTTTTCTTTCTAAAGATGCAATTCTTAACGGTACGCTCGTCTGGGCTTCCCTGCCAGCATCAGCTACTATTGGTTGGCACTGGGTGGTACCGGGATTGATGTTCATTACCGTTTTGCTGACTGCCTTGTACATGGGCCGACAGTTACTACTAGTGTTTTTCGGAGATCTGCGGGCTCAGGAACCCGCGTTGGCATCACAGTCCAGTTGGGCTGCAATCAGTTGGTTGATGCGAATACCACTCATCGTGCTGGCGTTGCTATCATTGGGAGTGGTTTATTCGCTCAACCCGCTATCAGTGGAAGATAGCTGGCTGTTGGTCAATGTTCCTTACTCTCCCCAAGCAGTACCGGGGCCAACTTTTGATTATACCGCATTGGCTGCGGCTAGTCATGAATGGCACCTCATTACTACGGTAAGCACACTGGGAATGATGATTGTAGGTTTGGCGATAGCCTTCGGATTGTACCGACCAGGAAGAATGAAGGATCAACTGCCCGATTTACCATTAAGTCAGCCGAAAGGTGTATCGGCTTTTTTTGCGCAGAACTGGTTTCTGGATCGACTGTATCAGCGGGGGATTATCTATCCGGTGCTGCTGATTAGTCGGTTTTTGTACTGGTTAGATACCCGGCTGATCGATGGAGTATTGCATCTGCTAGCATTCGGTGGGGTGATAGCGGGACATATTGTTGCCTGGATAGATCGAGTGTTGGTGGATGGGCTGGTACGCAGCAGCGCCGGACTTATTCAATTCTCAGGTTCTCTAGTACGGTCGGTGCAAACCGGAAGAATTCAGACATACCTGATTGTAAGCCTGCTAGCACTGGTAGGGCTACTCTACTGGCTAGTTCAATCCTGATGAGTACTATCTACTTAGAAAACCGGCACCAAATCAGTAGTGAAACCCTAGCGGAAGTTTCCAACCTGGAAGCTATTCCTTATGTAAACGAAGTTGATGATAGCCTACGGGCAGCACTGGTATTCGCTTGGCAGTGGCTACGGGGCGATCAGGAGTTTGAGCAGCTAACCTCTGGGTCAACCGGCAAGGCTAAGACCATTACGATTGCCCGAGAAAAGATGATCATCAGTGCTCGAATCACTTTAGATGCTTTACAACTGAACCAGCGAGACTCAGCACTACTCTGCCTGAATGCTGACTATATCGGCGGAAAGATGATGATTGTTCGCAGCCTGTTGGCCGGAATAAATTTGGTAATGGTTCCCCCGACCGCTCATCCGCTAACAAGTTTACCGTTTCTTCCAAAGTTCGTCGCAATGGTGCCCCTGCAAATTCTGACACTGCTGGAAGCAGGAGAAACTGATCAGTTGAACCAGATGAAAGCCATCATTGTAGGCGGGGCAGCGGTAAGCACTTCCTTAGAGAAGAAAATTGCCTGTCAGCTAAGCGTTCCGGTATACAGCACCTACGGCATGACTGAGACCGTATCGCATATTGCCCTACGCAAACTTACGCCTCCTAATGCAAGTCCGTACTTCGAGGTACTAGGAGACACCCAGATTGATACCGATGAGCGCGGGTGTCTGCAAATAAATGGGGAAATAACCGACCAAAAGTGGCTCAGTACGAATGATTTGGTGAGGCTAGTTGATGATAAGCATTTTCGTTGGTTAGGTCGCTATGACTTTATAATTAACAGTGGAGGAGTGAAAGTCTCGCCTGAGACAGTTGAGGTGATTCTAGAATCAATATTACAATCGCTAGGGTTTGCTGGGCGTTTGCTAGTAAGTTCACTACCTGATAAAAAACTGGGCGAGCGCGTTATTCTGTTGTTAGAAGGGGGTCCAATAGGAGAGAACTTTGAAGCCAGGTTGTTGGCGAAAGCTAAAGAGCATTTGCCTCCTTACCATACGCCCAAAGAAATTTATTATCTGTCCAAATTTAGCCAAACCAGTAGTGGCAAAATACAACGCACGTTGACTCAGGCGCAGGTACCATAGATTGGGTAAATAGTTTGATAGGAAGAAACCTTTGTATTAAAATAGCGTAACCAGCGAATTGGGAAAAGGCATCTAGTTTACCGTATCTTTGCCCAACTATGCCTGATCAATCTGCTGTTCAACAGTTGGATATTGTGGTGGAAACCCTGTCGGTACCACCACCCTATAGCCATACCTATAATTTTCGTCTGCAACTTATGCCTAACGAAGTGCAGGCAGTCTACGCTTTGCACTACACCGACCGAGACGAACTTGGTGAGGAAGAAATTTGGGAAGAAGGGTTTAGCGAAGATGATGACTTCCATTGGGAAGGTGTTTTACCTGAAGTATGGCGAGAAGTACTACTAAGTCTATGGTCGCAAACTCAGTGGATAGCTTCGGAAGAAGTGGATGAAACAGTGGAAAATGCTATACTGATTGTCACTACTTTTCAGGATGGATTGCCACTGGAAGGAGTTCCAGAACCAACTGGGGAATGGGAGTATCTGCTACAAGAACTTACCCAGGCCGTGTATGAGGCGGCACAGCGGGAGCGCCCTTTGCAGATTCGCTATCTACAACGCTCTTCTGAGGGGGAAGAATATCAGCTTACACTAAAAGTTCATTTTCTAAACCGTATGCTCACCATCATCCGTCAGCAGCCACAAAAAACAGAGCAGTACAACCCAGCTTGGGCAGAAGTTAAACCTTTACTCACCGCCCTGTACCAACTAGACTACCATAGCGAACAGGCCTATGCGAAAATGCCTAAAATCTCTGGTCAGTATATTGATCCGGGAGACGGCTTGTGGTACCAGTTGGAGAAGGCAGTGACAAGTCCTGGGCGGGCAGATCGGCTGGGTCAGATTGTGCTATTGATTGGCAAATATTTAGATAAATAGGTATCGAGCCATTTAGGTTAGCTACTCACTAAAAAATTATGAAAATTTAGGTATTATGTGTTATGTCGCATATCTAGAGGGATTAAATATAATGACACTCAGTATATAGTTCTGACTTGTAAATTTTAGATCATTAGGATTATTATGGTAATATTATCTATAAAATAATATTCTTAATACCAGAAATAGAAGAGTTATTTTTTAAAGTGTTCTTAAAAAAAGAAACGATTTGTTGAAGTTTATGTAAGAAAAAAACCAGAAAATTGTGAAGTTTCATAATTCATATATATCTTGAATTTGCAAAATACGGTGATGGTATGAAGTCCCGTTTTTTTGTTTTTATGATCTGCTCATATGTCGCTTATCTCAATTATCATATTTTCTTAAACAACAACCCTCAGATTTATCTTGTATTAAGTTTTTTAGCTTTTTAAGAGTTGTACTTTTTTAATTATTTCTTTTTCTAATTCTATGCATTTACATAGCTTATGAATACTGTTGCTGTTAGTAATCAGTCTCTAGAGAAAGTTGCTGTTCTTTCATCAGAAGTATCTACCGGAAAATTTGAAGAAGTACTCAATCATATTGTAGCACTTTCTGAAAAGAAGCGGTCTTCCTACATCTGCTTTGCCAATGTGCATATGATTGTGGAAGCATTTGCTAACCAGAGGTTTCAGCAAGTAATCAACCAGGCCGATGTTGTAGCTACTGATGGCTTACCCCTTACCAAATATCTTCTACTATTTGAAGGAATTAATCAAGATAGAGTAGCTGGTCCCGATTTATTTCCCGAACTATTATCAAAGGCTGAAAAGCTTGGTAAGTCAGTCTATTTTTACGGCAATACTCCGGAAGTATTAGAGCAGATGCGCTCAAAGGCAGTAAGCGAGTATCCTAAGTTAAAGATAGCTGGCGTATTTTCGCCACCTTTTCGTTCGCTTACTGCAGAGGAGGATGAGGAAATAGTCAATATGATTAATGCGACTAAAGCTGATTTTGTATTTGTATCGCTAGGCTGCCCTAAGCAAGAACAATGGATGCATGACCACTGCGGTAGAATACGATCCTGTATGTTGGGAGTAGGTCAGGCTTTTAATACCTATGCTGGGACTGAGAAACGTGCACCCCTATGGATGCAGCGATCCGGATTGGAATGGTTTTATCGTCTGTACCGAGAACCTAATAGGTTGGCCAAGCGCTATCTATACACTAATGCTTTCTTTTTATACCTAGTTAGTAGGTTATACTTTAGAAAGCTAAGAAATAAGGAGTTGTTGCCAGTATAGAGTTTGACAACTCTTAATCGTGGTTCATCATTAAATACATTTGTACGGATGTACTGGCTGTACTAATTTTCGGATTTACTGTAAGGTTATGTTCTTGTTTGAAGAAAAAATCAACAGCTACCAACTGTTCTATCTTCTTTAGCAGTTTTTACTTACTACTAAAGAATTACCTATACAGATAAATATACTACGAACTATTCACACAGCTGAGAAGCGAAGCTCTTCTTTAACTTGAATGCCTGGTATTCACCATGATTCTTGATGGCTTACGACTCAAATGATTATCAAATTATGAACCCGATTGCTTTCCTTTCGTCCTTGACGAGCTTAAATAAATTACATTATAAAATTGGCAAACTCATCGTTAAATATTGTGGCTAATTAGCAAACTCGAAACTGAATTAGTATTGATTAATTCATCTTTTAGAACCGAATATATTATCATTTTTTTAATGGAAAGTTCTTTTTTTTATAGATTTATCTTCGTTTATTTGAAACTGTACAATTTTTAACAGTGGCCTGATCCCTAATCTCAGGCCGTTTCATTAGAAGAATTTCGTGCGAAAATCTAACCTCCTAACCTACTTACTAATGCTAAGCTTGGGTGCCTGTATTCCTAACAAGAAGCTAGTATATTTTCCTAATCCTGAATTTAATACTCAAGTACCTACAACTGTATATAACTCTAGACAAACCTACAAGCTTCAGCCTCGAGACGTTTTGTCAGTTAGAATCAAAACTCTAGACGAGGATACCGAAAAATACTTTAATATTCAGCCTAATAATGGATTTCAACAGCTGGATCCAGCAGGTCTTTTTATTAATGGCTACTCAGTTAACTCGCGAGGTACGATTACGCTGCCTGAAGTTGGTGAAATTCAAGTTAGTGGATATACCTTAGAAGAAGCGGAGGCAATTATACGGGATGCCATAAGCAGTTATATTACTAACGCTACCATACTGGTAAAATTGGTGAGTTTTAAAGTAACGGTCTTAGGAGAAGTAAATAGCCCTGGTTACTATTACGTATTTAACGAGCAGGCTAATGTATTAGAGGTATTGGGTTTGGCTGGCGATCTGACTGATTTTGGCAATAGAGAAAATATTACACTGATTCGCCAGACAAAAAATGGAAATGATGCTATACTGCTAAACTTAAAAGATCCTAAATTACTCGCCTCCAATTTCTATTTCTTGCAGCCTAATGATGTGTTGTACGTACAACCTCTCCAAGCCAAGCAGGCTCGTGGCAATCTAAACACCCTAACCATATTAGGCGTGTTATTCGGAGCTATTTCTTCAACGATATTAGTACTTAACTATTTAAATGATTAACGATGAAAGAAACTACTGAAGAGGAGTTTATTGACATTCGGAAAGTATTAACTCAGTCACTAAATAGATGGTATTATTTTCTGATTGGTCTAGTTCTTTGCCTGGGAATAGCGGTTCTTTACTTAAAAATAGCTCCGAAACAGTATGATGTAGAAGCTACTGTGCTGTTGAAAGATCAGGGGCTTAGCGATAGGGGTTCTGGTCAGGAAAAGTTCATCAATGGCTTAGACTTGCTTTCCGGTAACTCCGAATTAGCCGATGAAATTGCTATACTTTCTTCTTATGCTATGGTTCGTCGGGCGTTGGAGCAACTGGACTTCACCGTAAGCTATTTCGAGTATCCTGATTCTTGGGGATTCTTAGGTGAACAGATGGAAGATGAAGTCTACCATCCGAAATTTAGGGCTGTTCTTGATTATGAGCAAACGCAAATTATTGGCGTTCCTATACATATTAGCTTTCCTGACTCCGATCACTATCGAGTTCAAGTAGAAGCAGATGAAGCAACGCTATTTGATATGCAGCATCAGCAAGTAGTACAAGAAGCGGTTACCGTAGAAGTGGACGAGACACTTTCTATAAATCAACCTTATAGCTCTCCTCTACTGAACTTTCAACTTACCTTAGACTCCGGTTACGTAGTGCAGGAAAATCAGCGGTTTTATATTGTGTTAAACACAATACAAGGCCTGACTAAATCCTATGCCAACAAGTTAGATGTCACTCCCATTTCAGAAGAATCAAGTATTGTTCAGCTAAGAGTACAAGGCCGGGTGCCTCAAAAAGAAAAGGCCTTTTTAAGTACCCTGGCTGAGGTATATATCCAGCACGATTTGAATAAGAAAAATCAGCTTGGGTTGCGAGCTATTGAGTTTATTGATAGTCAACTGGCTACTGTATACGATTCACTGCAATCAGTAGAAGGAAATTTGGAATCTTTCCGAGCCTCTAATCAGATCATTAATATCAGTACTACCTCAGAAAGCCTAAATATTCAACTACAACAATTAGAAGCAGAGCAAGCTCAACTGGGGGTTCAACGAGAATACTACCAGTATACTTCGGAATATCTGCGTAACAATGAAGATGTAACAGATGTGGTGGCCCCTTCCGCAGTGGGTATTAATGATCCTTTGCTCAATAATCTGCTCCAGGACTTATCAGAAATGAACCAAGAAAAAGTAGAGAAGGCTTACGGCTCTGGCGAAAGCAATCCTGTACTGCGAGTACTAGAAAATAAGATTCGTAGTACCAAGGCGGCGCTGATTGAAAATATTGATAATTTAATTAGCTCCAATCGAATTGCCTCGCAGGAAAATCAGCGGCGAATAAACAGATTAGAGAGTCAGCTAAATAATCTGCCCCAAAGTGAGCGCAACCTTATTAACATCCAGCGAAAGTTTGCTCTTAATGATAATATTTATAACTATTTACTAGAAAAACGAGCCGAAGCGGGTATTGCGTTAGCATCTAATCTACCAAATAAAAGCATTGTCGATGCCCCTCGTCTTATGAGTGGCACTGCTACAGAGCCTAATAAAAATCTAGTCTTTTTCGTAGCTATTCTTGCGGGTATAGTTTTGCCCCTGGGATTGATAACTGCCCAATACCTTCTAAATAACAAAGTGAACGACAGTGCTGATTTAAAGATTACTTCTATAGTTGGCTCTATTCCACGAGCACCTAGAGGCGTAAAGCTTCCTGTAATGACTCCATCATCACCAGTTGCAGAAGCATTTCGCTTTTTGCGTATTACCTTGAGTAGGCGATGGGTTAATAAAGATACATCGCCTCTAGTTATTGGTATTACCTCATCCCAGGCGGGAGATGGTAAGACCTTCTGTGCTGCTAACTTGGCCGCCGCCTACGCCAGAGTGGGTAAGAAAACCTTACTGATTGGGGCTGATTTACGGAAACCTCGCTTGCAAGAATATTTTAATGTGAAGGATTTTGGGTTAGCTGAGTATCTTACTGAGGAGGCTGACTTTACTACAGTATTACAGAATACAGATCTACGTTATTTGAGTGTACTAAGTGCAGGAAAAGCTACTTCTGACGTAGCCCTTCTTATAGAAAGCGATAACTGTATGAAGAAGCTAATTCAAGAAGCTAAAGAGCAATTTGATGTTATTGTTTTTGATACTCCACCTATAGGAGTGGTTGCTGATGCTTTTGTTCTAGCCCCTTACATGGATATTTTTATTCATCTTATTAGATACAACCATACGAATAAAGCCCAGATAGCTAGGTTGGATAACCTCTTTGAGTCTAAGGATTTGAAAAACCTGGTTGTTGTAATAAATGATACTAAAAGAAATGAAAGCTATGGATACAGCTATGAGTATTATTCAGATCTGAACAAGAACTAATTTTTTTTAACTGCTATTACGAGGATCTAGCAAATGAGTGAGTTGACGTTAAAAAGTAAAATACTGAGCGGCATATTCTGGAATACTGTTCAGGTAGTTATCTATCGCTCTTTTTCGTTCGTCATCAAACTAGTTTTAGCTCGTCTATTATTTCCCGAACAGTTCGGTTTAGTAGGCATGGCCTCGGTATTTATCAGTTTTATTGAAGTATTTAATGATATAGGAATAGCAGCCGCTTTAGTACAGAGAAAAGAAGAGAACTTAAGGGAAGCACACTTTCATACCTCGTTTTGGTCAGGGGTTATCTGGTCTATCAGTTTGTATATTTTTATTACTCTGGCGGTTGCTCCTGTAGCAGCCGTATTTTATGAGGAGCCCTTACTTAGATCAATCATACCGGTATTGAGTATCGGAGTACTTTCTAGTCCGATAAACTTAGTACACAAAGCCCAGCTAACCAAAGCAATGGACTTTAAGAAGCAAGCGTTTATTGAGAATGCAGCTCATATTTTTTCGGGAATACTATCGTTAATTCTAGCTTTTGCCGGAGCCGGGGTGTGGGCATTAGTATTTAATGCCGTGGCCTCTCTTATAATAGCTATGCCACTATACTTTAGAGCTACCGCCTGGAAGCCTAAGCTGATATGGGAAAGGGAAGCTTTTAACGATATTTTTGGTTTTGGTCTTTATACTACAGGCACTAATTTTTTTAATAATCTAATTAACAAGCTTGATTATCTATTAATTGGAAAGCTAGTATCCGCCTCAGCCTTAGGCGCTTATACCTTAGCATTCATTTTAACCGATATTGTTAAAAATGAGCTAATGAATATTATGAATAGGGTGATGTACCCAGTGTATGGAACCCTACAAGATGATATAGCGTCACTCAAAAAGTACTATGTTAATATTGTAAAATACAATTCTCTGGTAGTATACCCAATAATGATTTTATGGATAATAGAAGGAGAGCCTATATTACTTACCGTGTTTGGTGAAAAGTGGATGGAGGCCGTTATTCCTTTAAAATTATTAGCTGGTTCGGTACTCTTCCACATGATGGTTAATAGCAATACTACGTTAATTCGTGGAATGGGAAAGGCCCAACTAGAGATGAAAATACAGTTTTGGAAAGCACTACTGCTCTATGCTCCTCTGTTAACATCAGGAATCTACTTCTATGGCATCAGCGGAGCCGCGATGGCTTTTCTCATAATAAAGTTTCTGAGTGTTTTCATTGCTCAGTTTTATATGAAGATACTGATAAACTACACATTCATTGACCTGTTCCGAGCGATGAAAATTCCGGTCATTGCTTCGGCAGCTTCGTCCCTGGTTGTATTGGGGCTTCATGCTGTCGCTAATGTACACTTTATCATCGCTTCCAGTATTTTGCTAACAGTTTATGCACTGGTTGTATACAAAATGATAGGGCAGGACAAAGATGTAGCTATAATTATTAAGTCTTTAAAAGAAGGAAAGAAGTTAAGGGTATAAGGATATAGATAAAATGAATGGCTATCTATCTTTTAGGAAGAAATTACATGACTAAGCATTTTAAAGCGTACACTGATAACATTCCTTTATGAAAAAAGCTGTTAAACTTTTACGTGGACGTGTTCGAGGCATCATATTTCAGACCCAACAGTTAATCCTTCGTATTAGCGCAAATTCAGGGCTGCAATCCTCAATATACTATATCATAAATTCTGGATTTCATCGGGAGCACCGTGCGGTAATTCTTGGGCAGCTACAGTACAACAGAAATATTCAGCATCCTTCAGAATCCGTCCCATTATTAAGGCGGAACATACATCGACTAGAAAAAGGCATGATCATGGAGCCTCGTCGTATTCCTTTTGGCCTTGATTATATTGGTGAAACCCTCAGCGCTTACGAAAGTGCCGTCAGTAACCAGAAAGCAAGAGTGACTAACGAAGTTCTTTGGGCTCGTGACGTTTTAACATCTTATTTTTCAATATGCGGTAGTTCGGAAAAGGTTCAGCCCTTTAGAGCCAAATTCGATTCTTTAATCCGCCCTCAAGGAGATAGTTTGGATGCCTTTGGAGAAATTACCAAAGACCGTATCCCATACACCAAAAAATCATTGAACCACTCGGGGGTAACCCACGAAAAATTTCACAAGCTTTGCGTACAGAGAAGATCAACTCGTTGGTTTGAAGACCGCGAAGTAGATATATCTTTGATAGATAAAGCAATATCATCCGCCTGTTTGGCTCCTTCGGCTTGTAATAGGCAACCTTATAAGTTTTTGGTTTTTAATAAGCAAGAGGATGCAGCGGCTGTGGCTAAACTTGCGGGTGGAACCGGTGGTTTTGCGCATCAAATTCCAACCTTAATTGCTCTAGTGGGTGACCTATCAAGTTATTTCCACGAACGTGATAGACATTTAATTTATATTGATGCATCTCTAGCAGCTATGACCTTCATGCATGCTGCTGAGACCCTCGGCCTTAGCACTTGTTCCATCAATTGGAGTGATGTAGAAGAGCGAGAAAAGAACTTTTATCGGCTTGTGCCTTCGGTTCCTAGATATATGCGTCCCATAATGCTAATTGCCGTTGGATACGCAGATCGCGAGTCCCTTATACCTTATTCGTCGCGAAAAGAAATAGATTTACTGAGGGTTCTAAACCCAGCGTTATCAAAAACTTAAAACTAAAGATTCAACGGATAAGTAAGGCTCTACGAATTTAAAATTCACTTTAAAATAAATACTTCGAGTTATCGAAATAAAGCATTGTAATAAAAAGTATTTCCAATGAAAATCTTAGTAGTAGGCGGTGAGTTCTACAATAGAGGAGCAGAATTGATGATACATGCTGCTCATGAACAAATTACCAGACATATACCGGATGCAGAGTTATATCTAAGCCCACTTTTGGCAAGCTCTGAAAAGATCAAGGCTGCCGGATATGATATAATTAATTTTCCTCTGTTTCATGTAGCTTTTAGTCCGCAACGACAATTCGACCTAACGCTGCTTTTCCCCAAGTTAGCCAGACAATATCTTTCCTTCAGAAAGGATACAGTCTTTTCTGGTAATACCAAGCTTTCAGACATTGACTTAATCTTTGATATATCTGGGTACGTTTTTGCCAAAAAATGGGGGATGAATCCAACCAGAAATTTACTATCTCTTTTAAAAGAAGTTAAAAAGAATAGTACCAAATATATCTTCTTACCTCAAGCTTTTGGCCCATTTAGCGAACAACAAATACCACTGATAAAGGAGTGCTTCATGCTATCCGATCTTGTAATCGCAAGAGAAAATAAGTCTTACCAAAATGTACTGAAAATAGTCTCAGACAAAAATAAAATAAAACTGTATCCAGATATCACTTTATCGTACAAGTCTGAACTGACTAATACCGATAGAGACTACTGCTGTGTTGTGCCTAATGTTAGGATGTTGGATAAAGCCGGTGAGGAGTGGCACAAGCATTACGAGAATGTCTTAATTAAAGCCATAGACTGCCTGCTTCATAATTCATCTTATGATATTAAGTTATTAAATCATTCTGCACAAGGCGATATAGAATTGGTGAATAAGTTAGTTAGTGTTTATAAAGACAACCCTAGAGTTTTTAAAGTAAACGAAGATAATCCTAAGAAGCTAAAGAAGATTATTGCTGGGGCTTATCTTAATGTTGCCTCTAGATTTCATGCTATCGCGTCATCCTTATCTTCATCTGCGCCCTGCATCATGACATCGTGGTCACATAAATACCAAGAACTTGCTAAAGAATATGAAGTGAGCCGATATTGTATGGTTACACCTACTCAGCCTGAAATAACTACCTTAATTAAAGAACTGCTAATTCCCCAAGAGAATGATGAAGTAAGAGAGAAAATTCAAACCGTCAATAGCAGAATAAAAGGAAAGAATGAGGATATGTGGGACACGATTCGTGACACTCTAGCTATAAAAAATCACTGTGCTCAAAAAGCTATGGAGTAGCAATTATGCATACTGCTTAAACTGAAGAGGCAGTAAAGGCTTGATACTTTTCTGCCGGAACTCGCTAAGCCTATCTAGAAATGAACCTAATAAATATTAACCTATCTACCTAAAAGGATCAAGAAAACCTGTATGACCTTTATAGAAATGGGGAAACAATAACTTTTACTACTTAAAGATTTGTAGTGACACCAGCAATTGTAGTTGTAACACATAGTAGAACAGCCTCTCTAAAGAGAATATTATCTTCCCTATCGAGTGCGGTGTATCCGAAGAGTACTCCCATACCACTTATCATTAGTATTGATGGAGGCTCAGAAAATAACGATGAGATACTAGATACTGCTACCGACTATATTTGGGAATATGGCGAAAAGGAAGTCATTGCTCACCAGCAAAACTTAGGGTTAAGAAGTCATATTATATCATGCGGTGACCTATCGAAAACGTATGGCTCGGTAATAGTACTAGAGGATGACTGTTATGTAAGTCGTAATTTTTATAATTACGCCAGGCAGTCAGTAGCATTTTTCGGTGAAGACGGAGATATAGCCAGTATTGCGTTGTACTCCAATCGGATAAACGAGAATGTGCTTCTTCCGTTTGAGCCACTTTATGATGGTTATGACAACTATTTTATGCAGGTACCTTGCTCTTGGGGGCAGATATGGACAAAAAGCCAGTGGCTTTCATTTAAATCGTTTTACGAGAAAGAACCGGTTATTAACGATGATGATAACATCCCGGAAAGGATAAAGGAATGGTCGGAAAAGTCGTGGAAGAAGTATTTCTATAAGTATTTGGTTGATGAAAAAAAGTTTGTTGCGTATCCCACACTATCGCACTCAACTAATTTTGCTGATGCGGGGGAGCATCTACAGCAGGCCAATAGCTATTTTCAAACTTGCTTAGAGGCACTACCCGAAAGTCACGAATATAGATTCATAGACTTTGGCAACAGTAATAATAAGTTCGATCCTTTCTTTGAGTATCACTCTATTAGTTTGCCGGAGCTAGGTTTATCTGATGACGTAGAGTTTGATTTATACGGTTCGAAAAGACTGGGTTTAATTGATAAAACATATGTAATATCGTCTAAAGCCTGTAAAAAGCCGATTCACACCTACGGATTTGAGCTTACTTGTTTACTACAGAATATCCGCGATGGTATTGCTGGAAATTTCTTTTCTTACGCGAAAAAGGTGGATTTTGAGAATAGTACTTTATTGCCTAAGAAAAAGTCTAATACCTTTGCTGAGAAAATGACGCCGTTGGCGTATACATTGGGTTCTTCTGCCGGAAAGAGATGGTTTATTAATAAGTTATTTCCCTTTACCCGCCTGTAGGTTTTATTGAATGAAAATGGCTTTATTTCCTACTAAGGTGGTCAATACTATTTTAACTAGTGACAGAGAATAACAGCGATCTTACACTAATACTAGAGTTTGGCTATACCGGCCACAGGAGTGAGTACATATCTCATTTGATGAGGTTTATTAATAATAACCCAACTTTGCACGGCAGATACGTGTTTTTCCTGAATAAGAAAATAGCTACGCTATTAGGTCAGGTGGCTGAGTCGTCGAGCTACTCTGTTGAATATAGTAACCTCACTGAAACACATACCAACTTTATTAGCAGAAGCTTCTATGAATGGAAACTAGTAGCTAAAAAGATAACCGAAACTCATAAGAATATTAGTGAAATTATTTTTATGAGTGTGGATGAACACCTACTCTTACTTACTACTCGGCGCTTTAAGAAGTTTAATTTGTCAGTTAAGGGAATTTTGTTTCAACCCTACGTACACTATAAAAATTCAATCGACAAAAAAGGTCTTCTGAGAAATTACATTTCTCAGAAATATGCCACTGCGTTAAATAGCAGAATTAAAAGTTTCTTCATTCTGAACGATAAAAGCGCAGTTTCCGAAATGAATAAAAACATTAAACAATGCTTTTCTTATCTGCCCGACCCCATTGAGAATAAGTCATTGAACAATGATACTTCCAGGCATAATACAATAATTGAGAAGTTTTCACTACACGCTGAAAAGAAGAGTTTATTGGTATTCGGTATGATTGACGAGCGGAAAAATATAACTAACATCATTGATGCTTTGAGATTACTACCAAACGAGGTCAAAGAATCTGTCCACTTGCTCATTATTGGCAGACTTGATAAGGTGGTTAAGGATAGATATCAGGACTATATTCGTAAGCATCGGTATGAGGTAAGTATCACTCTTAATAATCAATTTGTAACCAGCGATGAAATAGAGGTTTTGTTCACTCATTGCAGTATTATCCTTATGCCTTATATTAACTTCTATAGCTCAAGCGGAATTTTAGGACACGCAATCCGACATCAGAAGAATGTTATTGCCTCGAATCAGGGATTAGTCGGTAGAATGGTAGCCGAAAAGAAGCTAGGAATTACGGTGAATCCGCTAGACCCCGAAGAAATAAAAGATGCTATTTGTCAACTACTATATAATCCTGAAAAATATCAGTATAGAGGCGCTGAGTATTTACAAGAACATAGTCCTGAAAACTTTTCCGGGACTATTCTAACCGGGTCTTGATTGTATAAATTAGATTTATAGTTCATGTAATTCAAAGTGTGCTAATGGGAATATCTTATAATACATACAAAGAAAAATATCATTTCTCAGTAAATCTATACTCAATATTTCTTATTGTTACCTTTATTCCCGACATCGTAGGAATTGATAACTCTTTAGTAAAGTATCTTTTTTGGGTAGTACGATTATCACTGGCCCTGTGGATTATCTACAAAGACTACCGCTCGGTTTTTCGACTAAGCCTGTTTGAGTTTTTATTCGTTATCCTAGCCCTTATCTACACCACTAACCTATTTATCGATGTCTTTTTAGACCCTATTCCGGCTTTAAAAAATAGTGGTGTTACTGATTTCGTCGGATTCTGCATCGGCATTATTCTCGCCTTCTCTTTCCGATATGATCCCGCTTTTCATTCAGAAAGTTCTTTCCAATTCTTCTGGGTGAGTTTAACCTTCGGGTTGATAGTAGCTTACTTCCTCGCTGTAGAGAACGTCCAATTTGACGTCTCCAACGTTCGGTATGATGCTAATTCTACTATTAATACGATTATGTACGGCCAAACTGGTTGTGCATTGGCGCTAGTCTCATTGTTCGGGTTTATCCACTATAAGAAGGGACTGGTTAAAATATTGTTTGCACTCACATTTGTAGTAGGTCTTTTGTCCATCGCTAAAGCAGGTTCCCGATCACCCGTAGTAGTGTTAGCCCTAGTCAGCATTTTTTATATGATAGCTAGGTTAGGGAAAGTGAAAGGCTTGTTAATATTGTCTACAGTGGTAGGACTGATCCTCATCAATATTAAAGCTATCATTGGTTTGCTGAGTAGCTTAGGAAGTAGCTTAGCGATACGTTTAACTAGTATGATTCAGGAGGGGGAGACTAGCGGTCGGGATGTGATCTATTCTAATACATTGAGCATCATACAGGAATCTCCAATTTTTGGCTCTTATTATTTGATACCAAAGGGAATAGGAGCCGGCGGCTATCCCCATAACTACTTTTTAGAGGTATTTATGGCTACTGGTATAGTCGGGGGTAGTATTTTTTTAGCACTAGTACTGTATAGTGTATACCAATCGTACAGCCTCATAAAATCACGACATTTTTCTAGCTGGATTGTAGGTTTATACTTACAAATATTGGTATACGGAATGTTTTCTACCGGACTTTATACTTCCCAGGATTTTTGGATACTACTATTTTACATCGGCTCTCTAAAAACTAGTAGTTTTATATCTACTGATAGAATCCCCAAGAATAATAAATTGCCACTTAGATCGCGGGTTCTTGCTAAATAACACTATGACAAATGCACCGATTGCCCTGTTTGCCTATACACGATAAGACACTTTAAAACAAGTTGTTTCAGCATTACAACAGAACAAGCTGGCTAAGGACAGCGATCTATTTTTATTTTCTGATGCGGCAAAAAACCAGGTAGACGAATCAGCTGTCAGTAACATTCGTGACTTTCTAAGAACAATAGAGGGATTCAGGAGCATCCATATTTCTGAAGCTAACACAAATAAAGGATTAGCTAATTCCATTATAGACGGAGTGACTAAAGTATTAAATAGCTATGATACAATCATTGTCTTGGAGGATGATTTAGTAGTTTCATCCAACTTCCTTTCTTTCATGAATCAGTGTCTATCTGTTTATAACAGCTTTCCGGAAGTACTCTCTATCTCGGGTTACACAGTTCCTATACAGATACCAAAAGACTACTCTTTTGATGTTTACGCTTTTCCTCGGGTAAGTTCTCATGGGTGGGCCACCTGGAGAGGCAAGTGGGCAGGTATAGATTGGGAAGTGAAAGATTTTCAGGAATTCAAGCAGTCTGCAGCTAACAGGAGGGATTTTAGATCAAATGGGAGCGATTTATACCGGATGCTGAACCGGCAAATGGCAGGAAAAATTGATTCGTGGGCTATTCGTTGGCAGTACCATTTATACAAGTATCAACTCTATACAATCTATCCTACAGTTTCAAAAATCGAAAATATTGGTTTTGGTTCTGATGCAACGCATACCAGGGGCTTTAATCGATTTAAGACTACGCTTGATAAAAACAATGACTTGGATTTTAGTTTGCTACAAGCGGTGAAGCCTGATGAAAATATCTATAATCAATTCATAGATTTTTACTCAGTAAGATCCCGGGGTATTGCTAAAGTAAAGCAGTTATTAACAAAAGTTTTTGATTAGAACACTGATTTAACTTAGGAGGTCAGACAAATGAAGGGACAACGCTGGCCTATGGTGCGAATATGTAATAGGCCAGCAGAATCTTATACAAATAGAGAAGTTAAGTACAAAGGTACCGAAGGAGACACACTGTATGCCAATAAAAATACCTCCAGCTTCAAAACTAGTAAATGATTTTAGGAGAATATATAATAACCAGTATTTTGGAAATACGATATGGTTATTAGCTGAGAATGGATTGCGGTTAGTTGCGGGTCTATTTGTGGGTGTCTGGGTTGTCCGCTATTTAGGCCCCGGAGATTTCGGTATACTTAGCTATGCCAATAGTTTCGTCGTGGTATTTGCCGCTTTAGGTTCGTTAGGAGTAGATAATATACTAGTTAGAGAACTGATAGTTCAAAAGAATAACCGAGACTATCTAATAGGATCTGCGTTTACCATCAAGCTGATTGGTTCTATAGTACTGGTGTTATGCGTTTCTGTAGCTCTTTGGTTCTTTCCTAGTTCCAAAGAGGTAAACATCATCATCTACCTAATTGTACTGTCAAATCTGCTCAGCAGTTTTAATGTCATAAGCTTATACTTTCAATCACAGGTATTATCTAAGTACCAAGTCTATGCGAGTATCATAAGCTTGAGTATATCAATCGTTATAAAAATCTACCTTATCTTGACAGAGAGGGGCTTATTTGCCTTTGCCTCAGTTTATGTAGTTGAAAGTCTGGCGTTTGTAGTTTCCTCTGTTTTCTTTTATAAGTTCAACGGATTATCTCCGTTAACCTGGAAGATACGCAGATCGACTGTATCTGAGTTATTTAAGCATAGTTGGCCACTACTATTATCAGGGGTTTCTATTTCTCTTGGTATGAGAATAGATCAGGTAATGTTGAATCATTTTTTAGATACATCAAGCGTAGGATTATACGCTGCTGGGGTTAAGATAGCCGAAGTGTTAGTGTTTATTCCTGCGGTAATCGGTAAATCTATCTATCCAAAGATTGTTGCCATAGATATGGAAAAAGAGCAGAGGAAGTTAAAGAGGCTTATTAGGCACGTTTTCTATTTGCTGTTAGCAATTTCTACTTGCGTACTTATTTCCTCAAAGTACTTAGTTGATTTGTTATATGGTGACGAATTTTTAGAAAGCCATCTCGTGGTTAGTATTTTAGTATTTACAATTCCGCTTACTTATCTAGGTACAATCACGAATAAACTTTTACTAAAATTTGGCCTAGGAAAAATAATTTTTGTGAAGCAATTTTCGCTAGCACTGCTAAATATTTCGCTTAATGTAGTACTTATCTCGAGTTACGGGATAATAGGTGCTGCTTTTGCTACCCTCCTAGCAGATTTACTCATAAATTTATTTTTTGAACTCTTCGTGCCCAATAAAAAATGGTTGTTTGATCTGAAGATAAAGGCTCTTTTTTTTAGATAAGAAGTTATCCGAAGCAAATAACCTCCAGATATATAATGAAGATACTGACTGTAGTAAAAGATTTAGATAAGGGTGGTACACAAAGAGGGGCGCAGAACTTTTGTGAAGGTTATAAGAACCTAGGCCACTCAAGTAGGATATACGCCCTTAGTGATATAGGATGTAGAAAAAAAGAGTTAATCCGCAAAAGTATTTATATATATACGAATGAGTCCCAAGAGACTTTCGATGATATCAAGGATTGGCATCCTGACATCGTACACATTCATTCACATGATATGCATGTCTCAGTAGTTTTAAGATTAAAGAAGATCCTACCTAACTCAAAGTTTATAGAAACTAATGTATTCTCTACTTTATCAGATTATACTTCATGTCTAGATTATAGCTTTCAATTATCTAATTGGTGTAGTTATCTGTATCTCTCTAGGGGGGGGGCTCTTAACAAATTGAGAATAGTTCCAAATCCTATTAGAACAGATGCTTTTTACAGATCCGATAAACGCGATATTCTCGCTTTTAAGCAAAAATATGGTCTTCCTGAAGATGCATTTATCTTTGGTCGTATTGGGCAGAGTTATTCGGGTAAGTGGTCGTTTTATCTAATTGATTTATTTGAAAAGTTTCTGTCTGAAGTAAGTGAGAACGCCTATTTATTGATTGTAAATCCACCTAATGATATAGTTCATTATACCTCACTAAAAAGTAATATACTAGATAAGATAATAATTATTGATACAATTCGAGGTGACCACAATCTTAGAGTATGCTACTCATCAATAGATATGTTCCTACATATTGCGAAACAAGGCGAAAGCTTTGGAATGGTGTTGGCTGAATCAATTTTATGTGAGACCCCTGTTATCACATTAAATACGCCCTGGGGGGACAATTCTCAGAAGGAGGTAATAGAGCATAACATGAACGGCTTTTGTGCTAATACTACAGACGAATTTTTTTCATATATGAAAGATTTTTACAGAAGAAATTTGCTCTTACAGGCATCGGGTAAACAGGGGCGAGAGTCAATTATTGATAGATATGATTATATCTTCGTAGCTAATGAAGCCTTAAAAGTATTTAGTAACAACTTTGTTTTCAGAATCAACTTTGAAGTTCTTCTAAAAAGAACCTATAAAAATAAGGCTGATAAAATGTTAATGATTTTACTGCTATTGATGAAATACAAGATCAAAGCGTTTAAAAGGATTGTAAATTTTCTGCTCATGAAAAGATTCAATATCACGTACCGATAACTAATTCGTTACTGTAAGTGATATTGGTAATAGTAGTTGTACTTATGGCAGGGTGACTTCCTTAAAAAAACTTTGCTCCTTTCACTAGAATAAAAGTTACTTGTTGAGATCCGAAAATAGCTGATCTATAAAAGAGGCTTTGACAATAGACAATCTACAGGCTCCATGTTAGCCGAATTTTGAAAAAATGTAGCTTGGCAATAAATAGATAAAGTCCTATTTTTGGAGGATTTACTGAAATAAAATACTCACAGCTTAATAAGTACTGCTCCTCGGCTCGCCAATCAATCTTAACTAGTGCAAGATACCAATTCCAGTCACAGTACATCTTTACACTCATCATAAAAATCGATGGATATCATAATAATAGATCTATTCCTTAACAGGAATAGCCCTGTCGGAAGTTGTATTTTACAAGAAATCAAAGGTATATCTACCACTCATAAGCTTACTGTATTATCGAGCCATCTAGAGATGGAAGACAAAGATTGTCTAACTTTTCATAAGATAAACATACCTGCTCAACCTAATTTCTTGCGGTATTTCATGTTCTACTATGTAGTGAAAGCTAGGATGTTCTTCTTGCTAAGAAAGATAAAACAAACAGCCGGTGTAAGGGCATTTGTGCAGGCATCAGGAGGGCAATATACTGGGAATGATATCTGTTACACCCAATTCTGCCACGCTGCTTATTTAGATAGACATTGGCACCAAGTAGATGTGAAAGGGCTTAGAAAGCTCTTGCGTAGGTTTAACCATAGCTTTAATGCTCAGAAAGAAAAAAAAGCTTACCAAAATGCAAAACTCATAGTAGTGCCCTCGCAAGGTCTGAAAAGAGAAATTAAAGAATACTACCCCGGTACCGCTGAAAAGCTAGTAGCAATCCCTAATCCTGTTGACACAAACGGATTTAATCGTGATCCAGAAATTGGCCATGATCAGCGGAAGGTACTGGGATTTAGCGAAGCTGATACTGTGATTGCTTTTGCCGCCTTAGGGGATTTTGAGCGCAAAGGTTTGGGACTGCTGTTAGAGGCTTTATCAATACTGAAGGAAGAAAAGCTCAACTATAAAATACTTGTCATTGGGGGAAGAACCCCGGAGATTACACTGTTCAAAAAGAAAGCAACGCTACTAGGGGTTGGTGATCGGATAGTATTTGTTGGGTTTCAAAAAGACATACGTCCCTACTTATGGGCTTCCGATATATTCTCTCTCCCTTCCATATACGAAACCTTTTCTTTGGTGTGTATCCAAGCAGCTGCGGCAAGGTTACCCCTATTAGTTACTGGCTTCAGCGGTGCAGACGAATATGTAGTTGATAATCAGAACGGATGGTTTGTGGAACGCACTGCTTCCGCTATTGCTGCGAAGCTGAAAAGCATCTACACTGATAAAGCAACACTAGATGCAATGGGAAAAGAGGCCGAAGAAACGGCAAACCTATACAGCCAGGAGGTATTTCAAGAAAGGTGGCGGAATTTATACAGTACGCTTTGAAATAAAGAAATCATCGTAAAGTAGACGCATTACAATCACATAGAGTCACTAAACTACTCATTAATTAGTGCGATAGCACTCCTGAATTCAAAAAAATTGAAATCAAAAATATTATTCATTCTGCATTACCCCCCTCCAGTTGTTGGTGCTTCCGTTGTGGGTCAGCTTATTAAAGAGAGCCAAGTGGTTAATACAATCTTCGAGGCAGACTATATTAATTTAGCTACCGCAAGCAGTTTGACACAGTTTAATAAAGGAGGACTATCGAAGATAGGAACATTTTTGAAAATTCAGTGGAGAGTAATTAACGCACTATTTGCTAAATCTTATGACCTATGCTACTTAAGTTTTACAACAAAAGGGCTGGGATTTTATAAGGATCTTTTAATAGTAGGAACATTGAAGTTGTTCGGAAAAGACGTTATTTATCACCTGCACAACAAAGGAGTACACTCTAATAGCGGAAATAAATTGAATGTACTCTGTTATCGATTTGCTTTTAGTAAGGCTAAAGTAATTCTGTTGTCTCCGTACTTATTTCAGGACATTGCTGAATACGTGAAAGAAGAGCAGGTGTTTTATTGTGCCAATGGCATACCTGATACTGAGAATAAACTTATCTCAAAAAAACCAGATAAAAGTAGCCCTTGCAAAATTCTTTTTTTATCTAATATGATGGTCGAAAAGGGGGTGTTTGTATTACTAGAGGCATGTCGGCTACTTAAAGATAGAGGGGCTCGCTTCGAGTGTCATTTTGTAGGTGATTGGCTTGATGTATCCGAATTAGACTTTCAGAATAAAGTTACGTTATACGGACTCGATGACTTTGTATACGCTCATGGCAAAAAATATGGTGAAAAGAAGGAGTATTTCTTAGATTCATCCGATGTTTTCGTACTTCCGACTTACTACCACAACGAGTGCTTCCCACTAGTACTTTTAGAAGCGATGAAGCATGAATTACCTATCATTTCTACCCCCGAAGGTGGCATTAGAGATATTATCGTTGAGAACGAAACGGGCTTTGTGGTGCCGCAAAAGGATGCATCGGCACTTGCAGATAAGTTAGAGGTACTAATGAAAGCACCGAATTTATGTTCTAAGCTGGGGCGTGCTGGTAGAAAAAGATTCGAGAGCCTGTATACTTTAGACTCATTTGAGAAAAATATTGTAAAAATATTGAGAACCTCCACACAGGAAAACTAGACTTTTACCTATATATTTAGGTAGCTTTTCTTTCATACTTTTCCATGGCGGTAGTAGTTATGCTATCGGTTATTTTTTTAGTTTATATGAATAATGAAGTCTTAGCGATTATGGCGCATTCGGCTCAAAGCTTATCTCCAATTTACCTTGTTAGAATGTTGATAAGACTTAGAAATCTTTTTTTGCGATGAATTTAAGAATACTAAAAAGATTCTGGGTTTTGAATTTTTTGCGTAGGCTAGCTCAAGCCTCTAAGTATTACAATAACAAGTATGCTCAGATCTTACGTTGGGGAATAAAATCAAAAGAAGATACCAATTATACATATAATCTCAGTGATAAGAATATTTGTTATTTGGCTCACATGATCTCTGTTGTCACGAGCGCAGATTATCAGTTGATCCTGAAGTATATCTATGAAGCAGAAGAGGATGAATTTCTAAGAGACTCAATTATTAAAGTTATCAAGAACTCTCCCTCTAGAAAGTATGCCGATTTAGATATTCGCTTAGGTAAACGCCTGGGCTGGTACGCTTTTGTAAGAGTGCAAAAACCTAAAGTAGTCGTAGAGACAGGAGTAGATAAAGGATTGGGGTCAGTAGTAATTTGTGCTGCCCTACTAAAGAACAAAGAAGAAGGCTATGTAGGTACATATTATGGTACCGATATTAATCCTAAAGCCGGTTACCTGTTAACAGATAAATACTTAGAAGTTGGAAAGATCCTCTATGGCGACTCAATTAACAGTTTATCTCAGTTTTCGGAGAATATAGATTTATTTATCAATGACAGTGATCATTCGGCCGATTATGAATATCAGGAATACTTGACAATTCAAGATTTACTGTCAGAAAACGCCATTGTTTTAGGCGATAACTCTCACGTAACAGATAAGCTTTTAACCTTCTCTAACAAGACAAACAGGAAGTTTCTGTTTTTTAAAGAAGAACCTATCAATCACTGGTATCCCGGCGGGGGCATCGGCATATCATTCAAATAAGTAAGCACTAAGACAGAATTAAGTTATAGATAATAAATTTTCAGAAAAATTGATATTAAATTCATTATCATATTTTCTGATGATGTTAAAGATAGCCTCTTTAAGCGTAGTCACAGAAGAATAGTCTTCCACCTGTCGCCATTCATATCGCCCGAAGTTCTAAGATAAAGCAAGTCAAAAGGCTATAATTTTTTCAATACT
>CAKZYJ010000175.1 GCA_937884755.1 uncultured Flammeovirgaceae bacterium | reverse complement strand
ACAATGAGGTTGCTGCCATTGAGCAATACGTTCAGCAGGGTGGCTCACTATTTTTGGTATTAGATGTTGACTACTGGTCTACGCTAGAGCAAACGAATGTCAATGATATTATAGAGCCATTCGATATTCAATTTAGTGAAGACAGCTCAGATACCTTATCCGGTGGATATGCTACCCCTAGTGTAGTGGTTTCCGAAAAGATCGACGTGATATACCACGGAGGAAGGCTACTGGAGGGGGGCACGCCCTTCTGCTTTAACAAACAATCTGACGAAGTCTTTGGCACTTATCAAGTTACTGAGAGCGGAGGAAAGATCATAGTTATGGGCGATGGTATGGCTTCTCTATATATGACTGAGTGGAGAGGAGTGAATTACCCGAGCCAGGAGTTTATGTCCGAAGTTATTGGCTGGCTTTTACAATAGCATATTCTCAATGAATAGAAGCCCATTTACCTCATTCCAGATGTAGTTTCATGAGTCGTTCCGATACTACCCAAAGAAATAACTCATCGCCTCCCAAAGTGGCCACTCGCTTTCTCCGTTGGTACTGCCGCTCTGAACTACTCGACGAAGTAGAAGGTGACCTGCACGAACTCTTTCAGCGAAGAGTGGAAGGGAAAGGGGTACAACGGGCGAGATTGCTATACTGGCTCAATGTGCTGATGTTTTTTCATCCTGATTATATCCGAAAACGAAATTATCATACCAATCATACTCCTATGTTTAAGAACTATTTTACGATTGCCATACGAAATATTCAAAAACACCGGAGCTTCGCCGCCATTAATATTGCCGGACTAACGCTGGGTATTGCTGGAGCACTGGTTATTTTCTTATTAGTGCGCTTTGAGCTAAGCTTCGATAACTTTCATCCTCAAGCGGATCGCATCTACCGCGTGCTTACGGGTCACCCTGATGAGATCAGAGTGGATGGAGATACCGGAACACCTACCGGATTAATGCCCGTCATAGAAGATGAGTACTCAGGAGTGGAGAATGTAGCGGTAGCCTATCGGTTAAATCCTGCTCAAACCCAAATTGAAGTAAATGAAGAGCTGACTCGGGAGTCGTACATTTACTATATGACCCCGTCGTTCTTTGAGATTTTTAATTTTCCCTGGAAGGTAGGCGATCCTAAAAAATCTTTAGCCGAACCAGGTCAGGTGGCTATTAGTGAAGCTCTGGCTAAGAAGTATTTTGATGGTGATGCTTTAGGAAAACGAATGAAACTGAATAATGAGGACGATCTTATTGTCAGTGGTATTTTTGAAGATACTCCCCTGAATACCGATATGCCTATTCAGATCGCGATATCCTACGCTACTTTTCAACAAGGTGGAGGTTATCGGGCAGAGTATAGGTTAAGTACTAATTCTTACCATCAAACCTATGTGCTTCTCAGCGAAGGTACTGATCCAAGCGAAGTAGAAACGCAGTTTCATGCCACAATTAGCAAGTATGTTAGTCAGGAAGTAGCCGATGAAAGAACTACTCACGCTTTGCAGCCTCTGTCTGAAATTCACTATAATGGTGATATAGGGAACACCAACTTTTCTAAACGCTCTATTAGCAAACAAGCCGTCACTAGTTTGATGTTGATTGGGTTGTTTTTGCTAATCACGGCTTGTATTAACTTTGTTAATTTAGCTACTGCCCAAGCCGTAAAGCGATCAAAAGAAGTGGGCATACGAAAAGTGCTAGGAAGTACCCGTTACCAAATGATTGGTCAGTTTATGAGTGAGACATTTGCACTTACCCTAGCTGCTCTGCTTTTAGCCTATCTATTAATTGCTGTCGTATTTCCTTACTTACCTGAATTGCTAGGGGTTACTTTAGATATATCCTGGTTATATCAACCGTTGACCTTACTCGTCGCCTTTGGCCTTGCACTAGCCGTAGGCATATTAGCTGGTTTTTACCCATCCATTGTGCTGGCACGGTTTCGTCCGGCAGCTACGCTCAAAAATACGTTGACCAATCAGCAAACTGGGGGGCTGAACCTACGCCGAGGGCTTATCATTTTTCAGTTTGCCCTATCACAAGTATTGATTATTTGTACTATTGTAGTAGTCAGCCAGATGCATTACTTCAATACTACTGAATTGGGTTTTGAAAAAGAGGCAATTATTACGGTTGACCTTCCCGAAAGTAATCCCGACAAGTTACAGACCCTTCGAAATACTACCGTTCAGCACGCAGCTATCGAGGTAGCTAGTTTCTCCCTGAATGCTCCTTCGGCTACGATTAATAAATCATGGACCAATTATACTTTTGAGAACCTACCCAATGAGGAAAAATCAACCGAGGTAAAGCTCGTCGACGAGCACTATTTACGTTTGTACGATATTTCCTTGCTAGCCGGGCGTAATCTACGAGAAAGTGACTCTACGCAAATATTGGTTAATGAGACTTTTCTGAAAGCGAATGGTATCCAAGATCCGCAAGATGCTTTGGGAACGATAGTGAGTTTTTACGGAGTGGAAGCACCTATTATTGGTGTCGTGAAAGACTTTCACTCGCTTTCGTTGCAACGCGAGATTCCATCGGTTGTTATGGCTCGATTTCCTAATCTGTTTCAACAAGTGGCCTTCAAAATCAATATGCAGCAGGTGTCAGAAGCTATTAATCATATTGAGCAACAGTGGACAGAAGCCTTTCCGCAGTATTATTTCACTTATCAGTTTCTGGACGATGACCTAGCTACCTGGTACGAAAAAGAGCAGCGGACTTCTCGGCTGCTCACACTGTTTGCGGGCATCGCTATTTTTATTGGTTGTTTGGGGTTGTACGGACTCATCAGCTTTATTACTGCTCAGAGAACCAAAGAGATGGGCATACGCAAAGTTTTGGGGGCGACGGTATCCCATATCGTGTATCTATTTACTAAAGATTTAGTAATGCTGGTGGGAATTGCGTTTGCAGTAGCTGCACCGCTGGGCTACTACTTTATGCAGCAGTGGCTGGCCGATTTCACTTACAGCATTGATCTCTCTTGGTGGATGTTCGGCATTGCAGCACTAGTTGGCCTACTGATCGCATTGTTTACAGTTAGTTTCAAATCTATTCGGGCGGCTCTGGCTAATCCGGTAGACTCACTCAGGAATGAATAATTCAAACAATGAACAGTTAGCAGTGAGCAATGTGCAGTTATTTGTACACTGTTCATTGCACATTGCTAATTGAGCCAGCTATGGCAAAAAATAATACACCCCCTCACCTCGCCACCCGCTTTTTGCGCTGGTACTGCCGAACCGAACTGCTCGACGAGGTGGAAGGTGATTTATACGAACTTTTTCAGCGACGAGTGGATGAGGATGGTCTTTGGAAAGCTCGGCTTCTCTATTACCTGAATGTGCTGATGTTTTTCCATCCTGATTATATCCGAAAACGAAATTATTACCCGATTAATCATACTGCTATGTTTAGAAATTACTTTAAAGTAGCTACCCGAAACTTAGTAAAGCATAAGTTTTACACTCTCATTAATGTACTAGGCTTAGCCATTGGCATGACTTGCTGTCTGCTTATCTTTCTTTACATTAACCATGAGCTAAGCTACGACAGCTTCCATAGTAAAGCCGACCGCATTTATCGGGTGGTAACGGATATAAAAACCCCCACGGAGACCTTAAATATTGGAGCCACCTCAGCACCAATGGCCTCTTACATGAAAACGGATTTTCCCGAAGTAGAGAATATGGTGCGCCTAGATGACGCTAGATTGCTCATTCAACGGGGCGAACAGACGTTTCAAGAGGATGAAAGTATGTTTGCCGATTCTACCTTTTTTCAGGTGTTTGACTTTTCTTTGTTGCGGGGCAATGCTAATATGGCACTGGTGGCCCCTTTTAGCGTGGTACTTACCGAGGATGCCGCCAAACGGTACTTCGGTGACGAAGATCCTCTAGGGCAGCGCTTACGGATGGAAGGAGAATATGATCTTACCGTTACGGGGGTGATGCAAAATGTGCCGGAGAATTCTAACTTTACTTTTGATATTCTTCTTTCACTTTCAACTCGTCTGGAGAAACTATACCCTGGAAGGGCTGAGCGGTGGGGCGGTTTCGGTTACGAGTCCTACGTCTTACTATCTGAACAGGCTAATCCGTCGGAGTTAGAAAGTAAGCTACCTAACTTACTGGCTAAATACACAGATAACGAAGTGGAAGGAGTAAGTATGAAGTATTTCCTGTTTTTAGAACCTCTAGCGGATGTCTATTTTTCAGAGCGGGGAGGACCTAAAACAGGTAGTCTGACCAACGTTAAAATCTTTTCAGTCATTGCCGTCTTTATTCTGCTCATTGCTGGCATTAACTTTATGAATCTAGCCACTGCCCGCGCTACCGAACGAGCGAAAGAAGTGGGAGTTCGTAAAGCAGTAGGAGCCATTCGACGACAATTGACACTGCAATTCTTGTGCGAGTCGCTGCTGCTTAGTTTGTTGGCTTTTACAATAGCACTGCTAGTAAGCGAATTGCTAGTTCCGGCCTTTAATCAACTAGCCGGGAAAGTAGTGATTACCAGTGTTTTTCAGGAAATGTACTACCTACCTCTTTTCCTGGCCATTGCATTAGGAGTAGGGGTATTGGCGGGATTTTATCCAGCCCTGATAATTTCTCGGTTTAGATCGGTAGCTATCCTAAGAGGACGGTTTAGTAGTAGTCAGCGGGGAGTATTACTACGGAAAGCGTTGGTGGCTACGCAATTTGTTATTTCTATTATGCTCATTGCGGGCACTATGGTGGTGTATGCTCAACTGGATTACATGCGCGATCAAGCGTTAGGCTTTAAAAAAGATCAAATGCTGGTGATTGACTTTCGGGGAGATGACGCTATTCAGGAAAAGATAGACGCCTTCAAGCAGCAGTTAGGAACTGCATCTTCAGTTCAATCGATATCAGCTTCCTCTAGTGTTCCTGGACAAAGTAACAATGGTGCTTTCACCAAAATAGAAAATCCGGCGGGCGATATGCAAGCCAGCAACCTGAATCTGTTTTACGTTGATCATAATTTTCTGGAGCAGTATGAGATGGAAGTTGTGGCCGGACGTCGTTTTTCTGAAGATTTTTCTACTGATACTTCCGCTCTTATTGTGAATGAGGCTTTAGCAAAAAGCTATGGTTACGCTTCGCCGGAAGACATTATTGGCAAAAGCTTCTCGCAGTGGGAGGTAGAAGGTGAGATTATCGGTGTGGTGAAAGATTATCACTTCAAGTCGTTAAAGCAAGAAATTGAGCCACTAACCATTCGGCTAGAACCAGTAGTTGCTCGTTTCTTTTCATTAAACATTAGCGCAGATGATATGCCCGCTACGATTGCTACTCTGCGAGATCAATGGCAAGAATTAGCTCCGCAGCGACCATTCAACTACTTTTTTCTGGATGAAGCTTTTGATCAAAAATACCGAGCTGAAGAGCGATTTGGACGACTTTTCCTCTATTTTGCCGGGCTGGCTATTTTCATCGCCTGTCTGGGTCTGCTAGGATTGATCTCTTACACTATTGTTCAGCGTACTAAAGAAATTGGTATCCGCAAAGTGCTGGGAGCCACCGAAAGCAGTATCGTTCGGCTATTATCTAAAGACTTTTTGGTACTTGTTCTCATTGCCTTTGTCATTGCCACACCAATAGCTTGGTATGTGCTGCAACAGTGGCTGGCTGACTTTGCTTACCGAACCCCGATGCACTGGTGGGTATTTGCTCTGGCTGGGGTGGTTGCTACTTTCATTGCTATGCTTACTGTGAGTATTCAATCGGTAAAAGCGGCAGTAAGCAACCCGGTAGATGCCCTTAGGAATGAGTAAGAATCATAAAAATACTCAACCACCACCACACCTAGCTACTCGTTTCCTCCGCTGGTACTGTCGTCCGGAACTGCTGGATGAAGTAGAGGGTGACTTGTATGAATTATTCCAACGACGAGTAGAGGCAAAAGGGTTAAGAAGAACGCAGTTACTGTACTGGTTCAACGTCCTTATGTTTCTCCATCCTGATTATATCAGAAAACGAAGACAACATCACTCAATTAATCACACTGCTATGTTTAGAAACTATTTGAAAGTTGCCGCTCGCAATGCGGTGAAGCATAAGTTTTATGCAACCATTAATGTGCTAGGTTTAGCCATCGGAATGACTTGCTGTTTGCTGATCTTTTTGTATGTCAGCCTCGAGTTAAGTTACGATTCCTTCCATACTAAAAGCGACTATATTTATCGACTAGTGACCGATATTAAAACTCCAACAGAGACTCTGAATATTGGGGAAACATCCACTCCGATGGCAGCCTATATGAAATCTGACTTCCCTGAAGTAGAGGACATGGTGCGGATTGATGAGGCTCAATTTTTACTGCAACGGGGTGAAGAGGTTTTTGAGGAAGATAATGCGATGATGGCTGATTCTACTTTTTTCAACGTCTTCAATTTTAGTTTACTCGAAGGGAATCCTAAAACAGCTCTGAAAGCTCCCTTCAGTCTGGTGCTAACGGAAGATGCCGCTAAAAAGTATTTTGGCAACGAAGACCCAATAGGGCAACGGCTTCGGATGGAAAATGAATATGACTGTACGGTGACCGGAGTGATGGAAAACGTACCCGAAAACTCTAGCTTCGATTTTGAAATGCTTGTTTCTATGTCTAGTCGTCTGGAGGAAGTCGCTCCTGGCTTGAATGAGCATTGGGGTAATTTTACAAATGTGGCTTATGTGCTACTAACCGAGCAAGCCGATCCGAAATCATTAGAAAGTAAACTGCCTGATTTTCTATCGAAGTACATTAGCGACACTGATCGCGACGAAGGGATGAATTATACGTTGTTTTTAGAGCCTTTATCCGAAGTATATTATTCGGAGCGGGGCGGGTTCAAAGTAGGCAGTCTGACCAACGTTAAAATCTTCTCAGTCATTGCCGTCTTTATTCTTCTAATTGCCTGTATTAACTTTATGAATCTGGCTACGGCGCGAGCTACTGAGCGAGCTAAAGAAGTTGGAGTTAGAAAGGTGGTAGGGGCGATTCGTCGTCAACTTACGACTCAATTTCTGTTTGAGTCAGTGTCGCTCAGCCTGATAGCAAGCCTCCTAGCCGTACTATTAAGTGAACTGCTACTACCTACCTTTAATCAACTTGCCGGAAAGGTAGTGGCTACCAGCGTATTCAATGATTTTTATTATCTGTCTATCTTTTTCGTAACTGCTCTCACGATAGGTCTGCTAGCTGGTATTTATCCGGCTCTGGTACTTTCCCGTTTTAAATCGGTAGCCATTCTGAAAGGTCGCTTCAGTAGCAGTCAGCGCGGAGTAGTATTACGCAAAGCACTAGTTGTCGCTCAGTTTTCCATTTCTATTGTCTTAATTGTAGGTACGCTGGTGGTTTACGTCCAACTGGATTATATGCAGAACCAAACTTTAGGTTTTAAAAAAGACCAGATGCTGGTAATTGATTTCCAAGGCGATGATACCATTCAAGAAAAGATAGAGACCTTCAAACAACAATTAGCTAATCATCCGGGAGTAGAATCCGTCACGGTCTCGTCTAGCGTGCCGGGCTATGCCAACAGCCATGCGTACTCCGAAATAGAAAATCCCGCCGGAGATATGCAGGCCAGTAATGTAAATCTTTTTTATGTTGATCATAATTTCCTTCCGCAGTACCAGATGGAAGTAGTCGCTGGTAGATTCTTTTCAGAAGATTTTTCTACCGATTCTTCAGCGATGGTTGTTAACGAAGCCCTGATAAAAAGCTACGGTTATTCATCCGCCGAAGCCATTATCGGAAAACGTTTTTCGCAGTGGGGTGTAGAAGGCGAAATTATTGGGGTAGTGAAGGACTATCACTTTCGCTCATTACAACAAGAAATTGCCCCCATGACTATCCGCATGGAATCTACCTTTGCCCGCTACTTTTCTATCAACGTAGCGACCGACGACCTCTCTAGTACATTAGCTTCATTAGAAGAAGAGTGGAAAACACTAGCTCCTCAGCGTCCGTTCAATTATTTCTTCCTCGATGAAGCTTTTGATCGACAGTACCGAGCAGAAGCTCGCTTTGGGCAGCTTTTTATCTACTTCGCGGGCTTGGCTATCTTCATTGCCTGCCTAGGCTTGCTTGGATTGATTTCTTACACTATCGTGCAGCGTACCAAAGAAATCGGTATCCGCAAAGTGTTGGGGGCTACCGAAAGTAGTATTGTTCGGTTACTGTCTAAAGACTTTTTAGTGTTAGTGCTTATCTCATTCGTCATTGCTACACCCATAGCCTGGTACACCCTGCAACAATGGCTAGCCGATTTTGCCTATCGCTCCCCGATGCCTTGGTGGGTATTTATTCTAGCGGGATCAGTAGCTACGTTCATTGCCATGCTTACAGTCAGTTTTCAATCTGTAAAAGCTGCCATTAGTAATCCAGTGGAAGCACTACGGAGTGAGTAACTGTTCGTTTTCGGGCACCCATCGCTCGGTTCCGAGCATTTTTTTTGAGTAAATAGGCTTTTCAATGGTGTAGAGCCATTGGTACTTCTTTTACCTAAGACTGTAGCAAACTAGCCACTATGTTCAAAAACTACATCCTTACTGCTTACCGAAACTCGCTAAAGAACAAGCTATACGCCGGAATCAATATACTGGGTTTAGCCATCGGTATCATCTGTTGTTTGTTTATTGTGCTATATGTGCAGCATGAGCGGAGCTACGATCAATTCCACCAAAAGAAAGATCGTATCTTCAAAGTATACCGTACATCTGATCGTGATGGTATTGGTGAGATAGGTCCTGTTTCGGCTCCCTACGCTGAAGCACTGGCGAATGATTTTCCCGAAGAGGTGGAAGCTGCTGTGCGTGTGATGCCTCGCCAGGGGTTAATCACTTATGGTGAGAAAGCCTTCACCGGTGATAATATCAGCTTCGTCGGTCGCGACTTCTTAAAAGTATTTACCTTTCCGCTAGTTCAGGGTGATCCGGCTACTGCACTCAATGAGCCGAGTAGCGTAGTGCTTACCGAAGAAATGGCTAAAAAGTACTTTGGTGACCAAGATCCTATCGGACAGACTTTAGAATACGAAAATGAGTATCCTCTAGTAGTAACCGGAGTATTAGCTCCCATACCAGAAACCTCGCATATTAAATTTGACTTCCTAACTTCGGTACATAGGTTTGAGCAAGAAGAGTGGTTCTCAGGCTGGTGGAATAACAACATGATGACCTACGTGCTACTCGCAGAGGGAGCTGAAGAAAAAGCGGTAGAAGCGCAGTTCCCAGCATTTATGGAAAAGTATATGGGAGATGACTTCGAGCGACTAGGCCTCCGATTAGGGCTCACCTTAAAGCCTATGACCGATGTCTATTTTGCCAATGATACCGAATTTGATGTTTGGGTCGAGCATGGTAATCAGTCTATGATCTACATCTTCCTGGCTATTGCCCTGTTTATCCTGCTTATTGCCTGCATCAATTTTATGAATCTGGCTACGGCCCGGGCCGCACGCCGGTCTGCCGAAGTAGGGGTACGAAAGACACTGGGTGCCAGCCGAAGCGATTTAATCTATCAGTTTTTTGGCGAATCTTTTCTCACCACTTTCGTAGCAGTGTTGCTTACCATTGTGCTTATATCGGTCTTGCTCCCAGCGTTTAATCAATTTGCTGAGGTCAATCTTACGCTTCCTACCAATGTCGGTTTCCCTCTATTGTTGCTGGGGGTAGTTGTTGGTGTAGGGTTGCTGGCTGGTAGTTATCCTGCTCTGTTTTTATCGGCGTTTGTGCCAGTGAAAGCCCTAAAGGGTGGATTGAAGGTTGGCAGAAAGGGTGAATCTATGCGTAAAGGCTTAGTCATCTTTCAGTTTGTAATCTCTATCGTACTCATTATTGCGGTTATGGTAGTTAATCAGCAAATGCGTTATGTGCAAGATCAACGCCTAGGGTTTGATAAAGAGCAGGTTATTTTGTTAGAGGTGGATAATGACGAAATATACAACCAACAGCAAAGCTTTAAAGACCAACTCCGGCAAAACACGCGTATTACCAACGTTTCGGTAATGTCGGGTGAGCCGGGTGGGTTTCACGATATGTACGCCTTCAATGTTGAAAGCAAGGAAGAAGAAGTAGTGATGAGCACAGTATTTACCGATGCTGATTATGTAGCTACGCTTGGGCTAACGATGATAGCTGGACGCAATTTCTCTCCGCAATTCAGTACCGATACTTTAGAGACCATCATCCTTAATGAAACTGCCGTCCGCGAACTGGAATGGTCGCCCGAAGGAGCGTTGGGCAAAGAAATTGTGAATCCTTTCTCGGATTCTATTCCTCGCCGGGTAGTTGGGGTAGTAAAAGATTACCACTTTGCCTCCTTGCATCACGAGATAGACCCCCTAGCCATTATGATGGGCGATGACTCCCGAATGATTGCTATTAAAACCACGGCGGGCAATATGGCTCCCGTCATTGATTTAGTATCGGATACTTGGTCCTCTATCGTCAGCCAACACCCTTTCTCCTTTACTTTCCTGGATGAAAGCTATGATCAACTATATCGGGCTGAACAGAAGCAAGGGCAAATATTCACGTTATTTGCTGGTATTGCGATATTTGTTGCTTGCCTGGGACTATTCGGGCTAGTTACCTTCGTAGCCGAACAGCGGATTAAGGAAATTGGAGTACGTAAGGTGTTAGGGGCTTCAGTACTACAGTTAGTCCACTTGCTTACCAACGATTTTGCTACACTTGTGGTCATTGCGCTAGTTATTGCATCGCCCATTGCATACTATATTATGCAACAGTGGCATCGCTATGCTTACTGTGAGTATTCAATCGGTAAAAGCGGCAGTAAGAAACCCAGTAGATGCCCTGAGAAGTGAATAAATCTGGCTGGGAGCACGGAGATAGGCGCACTCAGCTCCCAGCCCCTAGCTGACAAATTATGCTGAAAGTCAATACACCACCTCACTTAACCACCCGTTTCCTGCGTTGGTACTGCCGACCTGAACTGCTAGATGAGGTAGAAGGATATTTGTAAAAACTGTTTGGTGAAGGCTCAGAATACAAGGTTTACGAAAAGAAAAAAGGAGAACCCCTCGGACTCCCCTTATCTCATTTATTCAATAATATCTGCTAACTACTATTACGGGGCATTAGCACCAATATCGCCCTGAGCGACAATCGTAGCTAAATCAGCTTCGCTCAGGTGAACGTTGATGTAACCGTCAAATTCAATAAGCTCAGTGTAGCTTATATCAATATTATTATCAGTCCGGGCTACTGATGTTTTACTTAGCCCGGTGGCACCCTCTACATTGTTTAAGCTAATGGCAATTCCTCCGCCTTCTTCTGCCGAATTGTAATGAATATGTGCTGGATGATCACCAGCGGGCGGGGTGCCGGTTAAAACGATAGACACCAATGTAGTTCCATCTTTCCGTTGAGAGAATGTAGCTGTTCCGCTTACTTCCGACATATCAACGTCATTTAGTGCGTAGGTAACTGACTCACCGGTAAGAGCATTAGAACCAATATCACCTTGGGCTACAATAGTGACCAAATCAGCTTCGCTACGATGGACATTAATATAGCCGTCATAATCCAGTAGTCCTTCGTAGGTAATAGGGGTACCATCGTCAAATGTTGCTATCTGGGTTCGACTCATGCCGGTAGCACCATCCACATTCGTCAAGCTAATAGCAATACCACCGCCTTCAGCAGCCGAGTTTACGTGAATGTGAACTGGGTGACTACCATTCTCGGGTGTACCTTCTAGTTGCAACTCTACTAGTGTAGTACCGTTATTCCGCTGCGAGAATATGGCTTCTCCTTTAATGGTAGGTATCGCCAACGAATCTAAGGCGTAGGTAACAGTTTCACCTGTAAGAGTATTCTTACCAATATCACCCTGCGCTACAATGGTTGCCAAATCCTCTGCGCTCAGATGCACATTGATGTATCCATTATAATCTAACAGTTCTTCGTAGGTAATGGCCATTCCATCATCCAGCGCCGCTACATTGGTCATGCTCATGCCGGTGGTGCCGTTTACTGGGGTGAATGAAACTACAATACCACCGCCTTCCACGGCTGTATTCGCGTGAATATGAGCCGGATGTTCACCACCTTCAGGAGTACCTTCCAAAGAGAGGGTTACTAAGGTTTCGCCACTCTGCCGCTTTTCGAAAGTGGCTTTACCCATAATTCCAGCTACTTGCCGCTCCATAAGCGGGTAGGTTGTAGCATCGCCGGTAAGTTCATTTATTCCAATATCGCCCTGCACGATTAACGTAGCCAGATTCTCAGCGCTTTCGTGTACGTTTACGTAACCGTCAAAGTTCAGAAGTTCACTATAGCCAATGGCTGCACCCTCATCGTCGGCTTCAATGTGGGTCATACTCATACCGGTGGTACCACTTACCGGGGTAAAAGAAATTGCAATCCCTCCCCCTTCAATGGCGGAATTATTATGAATATGAGCCGGATGGCGCGAGCCATCAGTCAGATTTTGTGTGCTATCCAAGGTGAGAGTAGCCAAGGTCGCCCCACTTTTTCGTTCGGCCAGCCGTAGCGACCCAGTGGTTCCGGAATTATCACGCTCACCTAAAAAATAGTCTTGAGAATTTCCGGTTAGTTCGTTTCCTCCAATATCGGACTGAGCAATTACTGTAAGATCATCGGGGCTGCGGTGTAAGTTGATATGCCCATCAAAATTCATCAGTTCTTCAAAGGTGATGGATGTCTCCGCATCGGTTTGAGTAATAGTAGTAGTACTTTGGCCAGTAGTCCCCGATACGGTTACCGACTCTAGTGAAATCACTATATCACCTCCTTCCAGCACTGAATTGGCGTGAATATGAGAGGGGTAAGTGTTCCCGTCTTCTGCCCTTGCCAGGAACAGAGTAGCTTCAATAGAATTGTCGTCATTCTGAACAAATCTTACAAATGCGCTGATTTGAGATTCTTCAGTAGGGGTAAGTTGGTAGCTAAAAAACGGTCCTATTGGAGTAGTTCCGGCATCATCGTCTTCGGCACAGGAGGTTATCAGGAAAAGAAAGCCAAAAGTTATAAAAAGAGATAAAAGCGGTGTTCTAGTAGTAGCATTAAAAATCTTCATTATGGGAGAGCGTCAAAGGGTTGATACGCTGAAATAGTTGTTCAAATAACCAGGATTGGTATAATTTGTTGGTTCGTTTTATTTCCTAAACAACATTCCGTTGGATACTTTCAGAGCATGTTTAAGTTTTGTTTTTGACGGTTCGCCGTTGCGATGGCGAAAACTGACAGTTCAGGGTTCTGAGTAAGCGCTTTTTAAACCACCGATGCCCGGTTCGTAGCAGCGTTACGAGCTAAGAAAAAGGTAAAATCAGGCTCCTGAAATGGCGATTTGCAGCCCGAAGTGGGACACCACGCGGGATAAAACTTAAACATGCTCTCAGAATGGCAATTGAACCTGAATCCCTCGTTAGTTATATTTGCTAATAACGGCTAGTCTCGAGCAAAATGTCAAGCCCGCCCTAGCTAATAGTCACTAATTTATTCGGTGCGCGATAAATGATAGTATACGCTCGATTTGTGGTATTGGTCTTTTCGTTGTAGCTGTAACGTTGCTAACTAACACTGATTAACAAGCGCTATTCAATTTTATAGAAATTGCCTACTTTTTTCGAATAGTGTGCGTTATAGTTTAGTCAAGAGATTTTGCATGAGTGAACCTACTTTCCCTATTATCTACCACGTAGACGATTCTCCGGTAGACCAGTTGATTATCAAGAAAATGATTGAGCGGGAAGCTCCCCATCTGAGTATGCACCAATTTCCTTCAGTACCAAAAATTATGAGTGCACTGCTCGCGCGCGACCGACCGATGCCGCATCTACTAATCGTCAATCTTCATTTGCCACAAACGATGGGTTGGGAACTCATCGAGGCCATAGAAGAGTTTGAAGTATTTCCGGTAAAAGTGGTCATTGTTACCAGTTCTATTATCCTGGCCGACCGGCAACGGGCCCGACGGTATTCAGTAGTGAGCGACTTTAAAACAAAACCTCTTTCCAAAGGCGATGTGCATGATTTGCTAGCCTACATTCCTTAATTTGCTTTACCGTAGCGCATAAACTGCTTGTCTACGTAGCACCAAGCCCACTGTTCACCCGGCTCTGCCGAGATAATCACCGGATGCTGAGTAGCGTGGTAATGCTTATGCTGGTTAGGGGAGCTATCACAGCAGTGCGTACCCCCGCAGGTTTGGCAGGTACGCAGGTGTACCCAGCTATCGCCAGTTTTTACGCATTCCTGACATACTAATTCGTCAGCAGTTTTTAATGTGTTAGAATCGAAGTGTTCGCAGGGTGGTTGGGCCATGAAATATGGTGTTAGAGTACGTTGTGTTATAGTGTTTAAGTGCTATGATGTTAGTGCCACTGCGAGGTAGGGTTAAAATATAATTTTGCTTGACTCAATAGGTTTTAGACTAACAAACCTTCTTCCATACGCTTGGACTATAACACCATAATACTCTAACACTGTAACACTCTAGTTATACTATACTTGATGTTGTACGTCGCGAGCGAGTTTTACGCGTAGCGATGAGCCTTCGTCGCTGACTACTACTACTCTTTCTCCCTGTTCAATATAATCGCCACGGGTATAAGCGTCCAGCAATTCGTCACCAATGAGGATCTTTCCACTGGGGCGTAGTATGGTGTAGGCTTCTCCCTCTTTCCCTAAGAAAGATCCACTCTTGAAATTAGAGGTGTAACCCTCGGTGCTAGACTGCGTGCCCTCCAAGGCTACTCGCCTGAAAAAGTTAGTATCGGCCATGCGTACTCCTCCGAAAAACATTAGTAGTATTCCCCCGAAAATGCCCGCCAAAATAGTGGCTAATGCCCGGGTAATGTCATTGAGATCTACAAAGAAGAAATCAAAGTTATTGTTATTCAACATCATCAGCACCAGTGCGCCTACCGTAAGTAAAATGCCCCCGATACCAGCAATACCAAAACCAGGAATTACAAATACTTCTAGCGCAATAAGGGCTATTCCCAGAAATAGCGCGGCAATCTCCCAGTTAGCGGCTAACCCGTTGAGGTAATAAGGAACCAAATACAGTATCAGGGCGATAAAGGCCGCCAAAATTGGAAAACCCACTCCGGGGGTCTGCAACTCGAAGTACAACCCACCAATCATGACCAGAATCAACAACCCGCTTACAAAGGGATTGAGGAAGATAGAGACAATTTTATTGACTGTACTTACCTCATAAGTGGTAAGTTGGTAATCTTCTACACCAGCCTGGGCTAGCAGGTCTTCAATACTGCTTACTTCGGCTTCGGCAAAGCCGTACTTTAGCGCTTCGGCGGTAGAAAAGGTAATTACTTCCCCCTCTTCCGACACTCCTTCTACTTCCAGATTTTCGTCCACCATCGCTTCGGCAATCTTGGGGTCGCGCCCGGTAGCTTCCGCGGTAGAACGCATAATCGAGCGCATATACGATTGGTACTTATCAGGAGCTGCCTCACCGGTGCCACCGGTGACTACAGTAGCCGCGCCAATGCTGGCTCCCGGAGCCATGTAGATGCTGTCGCAGGCCAGGGAGATTAGCGCTCCGGCCGAAGCGGCATCTTTGTTGATAAATACGTACACTGGCTTTTCGTACTCCAGCAGGCGGGTACGGATATCGTCGGCATCGTAGAGCGCACCACCGTAGGTATCCATATCGATCACGATGTAGTCGGCTTTAGTTTCAGTAGCCTCATCCAGCGCCAGGTTTACGTAGTGGCTGGTTCGAGCGTCAATTTCCGAGCGGATTTCCATGACAAACACCTGGGCTTCACCCGGGTTAGTCGACTGGGCGGCCAGGGTTAGTAAGCCTAAGCATCCGACCAGGGCAAAAATTATTCGTTGTTTCATATATCCGGTGCTCCTTTCTTGTTAGGTAAATAAATGCGAGGGCATCATAAGCAACAGTTATCAGGTTTATATTTGCCCTTTTGTAGTATACGTAAAAAACCATAGTCTTGCCAAAAAAGTTGATCCCAACCTTCACCTTTACGTTTCCGAGCCCCATCTGGAAAACCGTTACGGATACAGCAGCCTTCCGGCTCTTTCTGGAGCTACGCGACTCCGCACAGCATCAGGTAGGGTTTGCGGGGATTGATCTTACTACGGGTAAGCTCCTCTGGACAGATAATGCTCAGGCTACTTCTTCACCAGCAATTGATCTCGGATTAACAGACTCCTGGTGGGTAACTCTCCACAGTGCGAGCCAGCGCTATTTGTTGCTTCAGTCCTTTACCGATACGCATAACCCCGAAAAGAAATCATATTACATTATCGACATTGCTTCCCGGCAAATGATATGGCAATCAGAACAGTTTCAGGTAACGGAATTAATCGATGATGGATTGATAGGCCACGCTTCCGACGATGAAACCCGCCGCCTTACAACAATCAAATTACCCGATGGGTCAGCAACCGAAAATTTTGCGGGGCAGAAAAAGTCGGAAGGAAGAAATAAATGTGTAGTGCAGCCGTTTTTTTATACAGAAAATCAACCTTATTTCAGTACGGTGGCTGGTTTTGTAGAGTCGCTACAATTAGGTCGCCCCGTAAGCGGATGCGAGTATCTGGAACACAGTAATTATATCGTTATCTCTTACTACTTACCCGATAAAACCACTGAGAAGAATGGATTGGCGAACTATTTGCTTATAATAGATCGGCACGGAAAAGTACTACTGCACGAATGCTTAGAGAAATCGGTACCGCAGCCCGGACTAGGTACTTTCTTTGTCGCTCAACGTCAACTTATTGTTGTTCAACACCAATGTCAATTAGTAGGTTATGCTTTACCGTAACTGCGTTCTTCTGCTGTTGCTTATTTCACCGGTAATATCCTGGGCTAGTTCATTCTCGGCCGACTCAATAGGCACCGAGCGTCGCAATGGTGAAACCTATGTCCTACATCAGGTAGACCAGGGGGAAACATTATTTTCGGTCTCCCGCCGCTACGGCGTAACTATTCAGGAAATTAAAGAGCTAAATCCTGAAATTGATATTAACCAGCTTTCTATCGGCGACACTTTACGCGCCCCGCTATTCTCAGACTTAAGCCGAGGCGAAAAGACTTTGCATACGGTGGCGGAGGGCGAAACGCTTTACCGCTTAGCCAAGCAATATGAAGTAACCACCGACAACATCAGAGCCTGGAATACACTAGGACTCGAACCGCTCAAAATTGGTCAGGTGATTGTTATTTATCAACCTCAGCCAGAGGAAGAGCTACCGGACCCCGAACGCTACGTACTCCACGAGGTGAAGGAGGGTGAGACCCTCTATGCTATCTCCCGAGCTTACCAGGTAGGGGTATCCGAACTTATGGAGCGAAATGACCTAGAAACCGAAAGCATCAACCTAGGCCAAGTACTCACCATTCGAGAAAAGAACCCGGTGCCGGTACCTGTGGTGAAGGTAGAACCTACCGTAAGTACTGTGAGCACCCCTACTCGCCGCGTAAGTCGTTCTGAAGCCCTGCGTATAGAAAAAGAACGCTACGAACGCATTCAGCGGGAAGAGGCGGAGACGCTAGCCTCCTACAAGAAAGTCACCAGCAACGGTTTTGCCTCGGTCATTGAAGGCAAGCTGAATACCAAAAAATTTCTGGCCCTGCACCGCTCAGCCCCGATAGGTACCATTCTGCGCGTCCGCAACGAGATGAATGACATGAGCATCTTCGTACGGGTAGTCGGCAAGCTCCCCGACACCGGAGTGAACAATAACCTGGAAATTCGTCTCACCCAATCGGCCTACGACAAGCTCGGTGGCATCAACGAACGCTTTCCGGCAGAGATTACCTATGTGGAGTAATTAGGCTCAATTGTTCGATAGTTCGATTTTTCAAGGCTTACTAACCTGCTTACAACTGTAGTTTTTATTGTCTTAACCGTTCTGACGCAGATTGGTGGAATCATTTATTTACTCTCGGTTTTTATCGTAAGGAGACAAGCTACTCAGAGAAAACTTATAGACACACCACTCTGTCATTCCGGAGCATAGCGATAGCGAAGACCCGGAATCTACCGCCACAGAGGCCGAGGCTTATCAGGTAGGCGGCTTAGTCACTTTTCATTGCTGGTAATAGAAGAATCTCGCGTCGTATCAATGTCAGAAAACCATTTATTGAACCTTACTTGAAAGAACGATTAAACCTTGTAAGCTCAAAAGTAAGATTTCATGGCTGCCGGGCGGTGCGTCACGATGATCATATCCATTTTCAACTGAGATGATAACAAATCGTCCCTCTAGGAATTTATTAAGTTGTATTTTAGTTTAGTCGATAGTTCAATCAATATCCTATTAGCCCTTATGTCGCAAAACCAAACCACCTTTAAGAAAACTCTTAACTACATCTGGACCGGTATCTTCTCAGTTTTCTACCCGATCATCATGGCGTTTTCGCTAATGTTTGTGGGGTTGGTCTGGGTGTTCTCTACCCTATCCTGGTTGCTTACTTCGCTAGTTCGCAAACTTCGTCCCGGCAAGGGTGAGGTCACTCCCCGACCGGCTACTCCCAATTGGCAGTCATTCCTGAAGGGCGATCATTTGCGTGTGGAACGCAAGCTCAAAGAAGAGATCATGTTCGGTCCGGCCTACTACAAGCTACGCGCCATTCCCAACAATGTAGAATCGCTGGCGAAAGACTTCTTCGGCGATTTTAAGTACCCCTGCTTCGATGGAGTACTACTTCAGAAGTTCAATACGGTAGTTCCTAAAGAGCTTCCCGACTTTGATCTGGTCTTCTTAAATCTGAAAACCGGTCAGTTAAAGTATATCGAGACGATCAAATCGTTTAGCTGGAGCGTAGAGGAGTACGGTCGCGGTATTATCGTTACTTGGCAGGATGGGGAAGAGCAGCACGAACTGCGGTTGACGCAGGAGCGCTTACTACATGCGTAAATTTGGGGAACTTCACGATTTTTTAGAAGAACAGTACGACCGCTACAATCGACCGGCATTCATTGAGAGTGATCCGATCAGCATTCCGCATCAGTACCAGAAGAAGCAAGATATTGAAATCAGCGGCTTTGTGGCAGCCGTGCTGGCCTGGGGGCAACGGAAAACTATTATTAATAAGTGTCAGGAGTTTTTTGCTTACATGGATAATACGCCACACGATTTTGTGCTGCACCACCGGGAGGATGATCTGAAACCTTTTCTGAACTTTAAGCACCGTACCTTTAACGCTACCGACGCGCTCTACTTCATTGCGTTCTTTCACCACTTCTATCAGCAGCACAATTCGCTGGAAGATGCTTTTTACCAGGGAATGAACGTCAATTCATCTACCACTGAAGCCGGACTGGCTCATTTTCATAATCTATTTTTTAGTTTGCCGGATTATCCCCAACGAACCCGTAAACACGTAGCCACGCCCGAACGCAACTCAGCCTGCAAACGACTGAATATGTACCTACGCTGGATGGTGCGTAGCGACGACCGAGGAGTAGACTTTGGCCTTTGGAAGAAAATTCGCCCCGATCAGTTGGTTTGCCCCTGCGATGTGCACGTAGACCGTGTAGCCCGTCAGCTAGGTTTAATTACCCGAAAGCAAACGGATTGGCTTACCGCCATTGAGCTTACCGAAAACCTGAAAAAATTTGACCCCGCGGACCCAGTGAAGTACGATTTTGCTTTATTTGGACTCGGAAGTGATTATCAGTCGACAGAAAATGGTCCACAGTCCACAGAATGAATTCCCGAACATTCAGATTGTAGGTTCCACATATCCACTTTCTCATTTCATAACTTATATTATCATAGCGCCCGGTTCTATGTACATTGCACACTGTTAATTGAATCAAATCATGAATTATAATACCATTATCTTCGATCTTGGCGGAGTGCTGATTGACTGGAACCCAGAATATTTGTACCGGAAGATTTTTGACGATAAAGCCCAAATGCAACGATTTCTGACCGAAGTCTGCCACGGTGACTGGAACCGGGAGCAGGATCGGGGACGCCCGTTTGCCGAAGCCGTCAAGGAACGTACCGCACTATATCCTCACTACGAAGCGGAAATCAGAGCCTACCACGAACGCTGGGAGGAGATGCTAGGCGGAGCCATAGAAGAAAACGTAGCGGTGCTAGAAGATCTACGAACCAGAGCAGACATTGCTCTATACGCCATCACCAACTGGTCAGCCGAAACCTTCCCGATTGCCCAGCGGGAGTACCCCTTCCTTGAGTATTTCCAGGATACTGTGGTTTCGGGCGAACTGAAAGTGGTAAAACCCGATGCCCGCATCTACCAAACGCTTCTCGACCGCCAACCGGAGATTATTCTCGAAAAATCTATCTTCATCGACGATGTTACCGAAAATATCGCCGGAGCTGAAGCATTCGGCATCCAAGGTATCCACCTCACCCCTGAAACTAACCTAAGTGAGGAGTTAGAAAGGCTCGGTGTTTTATAGTGCTTCTACTCGCTTCCCTACACGTCATTCCTGAAGTTCTCGGAACGAAGTGAAGAGGGCTATCAGGAATCTCGAGCCCCATTGTAGTGAGATTCCTGATCTTCGTTTCACTACGTCAGGAATGACGGTCTTATGTATTACCAGCGATAAACTGAATATGCTTAGTCAATGCTTTGTACACCTTAGCGTAAGCCGGATCGTACGTTCGTAAGTACTTCAGGTGGTGGTTGATCGTCTTTTCATCGTAGCGGCGGGCCGGGCCGGTTTGCGATTGGGCGGGGCCGATCTCCAGTGCCTTCGCTACCGTTTCTTCAATCAAGGGATGCAGTAGGGTAAAGTCTAGCTGGTGGTCGTGCAGTAGTTGCTCGGCCATTCGTAGTAGATGATTAGTGAAGTTGTTCGCCAGCACGGCGGCTACGTGCAGTTGCGCCCGCTCTTCAGAATTGATAAGCTTTACCTGTCGACTAATGCCTCGAGCAAGTTTGGTTAAGCGGTGCAGCACCTTACTATCGTCCGATTCCAGGCAAATAGGAATATCCCGAAAATCAACGGGACGGAGTTTGCTAAACGTTTGTAGCGGATAAAATACCCCGATTCGTTTGGTAGGCGCTTTCGCCAATGCATTAAGTGGTTGTCCGCCGGAAGTATGCACTATCGTCGCTTCTGCCGGTAATTGTATTTGCCGTGCTACTTCCGCAATCGCATCGTCCGATACAGCCAGAATAAACAACTCAGCTAAGCTGTTGGAGAAATCCAGTTGCGTCTGCACTTCTGCCTGATACAGCCGGATTACTAGTTCTTTAGCCTTTTCTTCACTTCGGCTGTAGACTTGCGTTACCGCGCACCCGGCAGCCTCTAGTACTGGTGCCAGATGCCAGGCCACATTACCTGCTCCCACCATCGCTATTTTATCGAACGAATTTCCCATTAACTAAAAATACAAAAACCTCAGCTTACTGAGTTGTATCAGTAAGCTAGCTTTTTATGATCTAAATACCTTAAAATGATCACTACCCTTCGAGTAATTTTTTTATCAATCGTGAGTAGCCTCAGTGCCTGTGGTCAGGAAACATTCATTGACCCTCGAGATAACAATGAGTATTCTATTGTGCAAATTGGTAACTATCAGTGGTTTGGTACTAACCTTCGCTTTCTTACTCCTGATAGTTGGTGTGCTCAAAACAGCCATGTCGAACCATGTTCACAAAGTAATTTTTACTTCCATTCTGATTTACAACAGCTGTGCCCTACCGGCTGGAGGATACCCACTTGGGAAGATTGGAAAAACACGTTAGAAATTATTAATCAATCAGATTCATTGGTAGTTGAGATCACCGAACTACCGTACACCAATTATCGCATCATAGCTGAACGGGTAATACAAGAAAATGTACTCCAGGATACAGCGTATTTGAATTTAAATCCTCTAGGTTGGATTCAGGGTAAAAAGTGGGTAATGCAGCCTGACCAAGCTAACTTGTGGGTAACAGAATCACATGCTACGGGACCGCCCCCCCATCTACATGTTCGCGATTCAAGTATTTTAAAGCACGCTCATGAGCACCATATTTGGGACAAACCCAAAAAACAACGTAGATTTGCTGTCCGATGTATTAAATGTATTGATGAGTAGTTAACCTACTATTCAATCACTTTCTCATTCAATTATGAACGAAAAGATAGAAGCCCTTAAGCAGAAAATTACCGAATATCAGGTAAACAATCAGGACGAACTGGAGCAGTACCGCCTACGCTTTATTAGCCGCAAGAGCGTAATTGGTGATCTATTCGGCGAGATGAAGAATGTAGCAGCCGAAGAGCGTAAGGCGATGGGCGTACGACTAAATGACCTAAAAAATACCGCTCAAAGTAAATTTAAAGAACTAATTGCCTCGCTGGAAGAGCAAAAGAATGGACAGCCTGAGGATGTACCCGACCTAACACTTCCTCCGGTACCAGATACTTTGGGGGCGATTCATCCACTTACCCAAATTCAGAACCGGGTGGTAGAGATTTTTGAGCGGATGGGCTTCAACGTGGCTGAAGGGCCGGAAATTGAAAACGACTGGCACAACTTCACTGCTCTCAATTTCCCACCCAACCACCCAGCCCGGGAGATGCAGGACACCTTCTTTATTGAAAAGAATAGTGACCAAGGCGGGCAGGATGTTGTGCTGCGAACGCATACTTCTTCGGTGCAAGTACGGCTGATGGAGTCGCAGAAGCCGCCGGTTCGGGCGATTATGCCAGGGCGGGTATACCGCAATGAAGCCATTTCGGCTCGGGCCCACTGTGTATTCCACCAAGTAGAAGGATTATATGTAGATCGAAACGTAAGCTTCGCCGATTTGAAGCAAACGCTACTGCACTTCGCCAAAGAACTATTCGGGCCAGAGAGCAATATTCGTTTGCGTCCCTCATTCTTCCCCTTCACCGAACCCAGTGCCGAACTAGACGTATGGTGGGGTACCAAAACCGAAGCTGACCGCCGGGTGACCAAAGGAACCGGCTGGCTGGAAATTGGCGGCTGCGGCATGGTTGATCCCAACGTATTGGAAAGCTGCGGTATTGATTCGGAAGAATTTACTGGCTTTGCCTTCGGTATGGGCTTCGAGCGTATTGCCATGATCAAGTACCAGATCAAAGATTTGCGGCTTTTCACCGAAAACGATGTACGCTTCCTGAAGCAGTTTACTGCGTTTAACTAGCTTCAATAGCTCGATAGCTCTATGGTTCAATTGCTGGAGGCTCAATTGTTATTTATCTTTAGCATTAAGCAATTGATCGTATTTGATGAAAAAAGAATCGGATCAAAAAACTGAAGAAGTTGAAATTATTTATTCTTCTGTCTACAATGAGGTATGGCAAACCTCTACTAAATTTCCGCCTCAGAAAATAGAGTAACTTTGAACGCTCAAGATTTCCTCAAAGATTGCCAGGTACAAATCTGGTCGCAGCAATTTGCGGTAGTCAAGGCTAACCGCGTTCCTGAAGATTTTGTGGCGGTATTCAGAGATCAGCAGGAGATTACGGTGGTAGTTGATGAACAGCATCTGGATGATGATTGGATAGTAGAGGCTGAGCGAGGTTGGCGTATGTTATCGTTCCAGGTTGTACTACCATTTGAACTAGTAGGTTTTCTAGCGGTGGTAGCTCAGGCTCTAGCTGATGCTCAGATTTCTATCTTTGCCCTCTCGGCTTACTCCACTGATCACTTACTAATCAAGAATTTAGATTTGCCCAAGGCCATTCGCTGTTTGGAATCGTTAGGCTGCACGGTGACCGAATCACCTTAAAGTTTTTACTACAGACACTTTCTATTTGATTTCTGCGTTGATCGGATGAATGCATTAAAACTTAGTAATGAGCTTTAAAGTATTAACCTTCTTTTTCCATCTAAAAAATTCCCGTAGGTTCATTCCCCCTCTAAAAAAGGGATGTCACCCTCTGATCAAGCCAGAGACAGGCAGTGAAACGAGTAGGAAAATTTTATTCGCTCTGCTATTTCCTCTTTTCTTCGTTAGTTGCGAGAGTGATGCGCTATTTGATCCTATCCCCTACGTGCTGGTAGATGAAACCATCAACCTAATGAATCAGGAGTACTTACCCTTGCGGCAGGATGGTGGCTTCGTAGAGATTTTAGGCGGCTATAGAGGTATTCTGATCTATCGCGAAAACGCTACTACCTACCGAGCCTTTGAGCGGGCCAGCCCGCACCGGGTAGACGAAGCCTGCGCCGTCATATTCGTAGACCCCTCGGGTTTTTTTCTAAAGGAAGGATGCGATAATACCGTCTACGATTTTCAGGGGATCCCCATCGGCGGGGTAAGTCCACTGCCGCTGCGGCAATATGGTACTCAACTAGACGGCAACTTTCTGTATATCTTCAATCTTCAATAAGGTTAGTGTCTTAGTGTTAGTGTGTTATCGTATGAGGTTTCAAAGCATTCATTTGATTCTTAACACTGAAACACTTGGGGACACTAACACCACCCGATAACTACCCCAATACTTCGTACTATAACACCTTAACACCGCGCAACGGTCGCCCTAATACTTTAACACTGTATTGGTTTGGCAATGCGCTGATTTGTCCTATTTTTGTCAAAAATTTTTTCCCCACCCTATGAGTGTTCTAGTTAATAAAAATTCCCGAATAATAGTACAAGGTTTCACCGGTTCGGAAGGCACTTTTCACGCCCAGCAAATGATTGAATACGGCACCAATGTGGTGGGCGGAGTCACTCCCGGTAAGGGTGGACAGACCCACCTGGAGCGCCCGGTGTTCAATAGCGTAGCCGAAGCGGTAGCCGAAAAACAGGCTAATGTTTCTATTATTTTTGTACCTCCGGCCTTTGCCGCCGATGCTATTATGGAATCCGCTGATGCGGGTATCGGGGTCATTATCGCCATTACCGAAGGCATTCCGGTAAAAGATATGATGGTGGCCAAGCACTATCTTAAACAAAAAGAAGGCGTACGACTTATCGGACCCAACTGTCCCGGAGTAATTACCCCTGGTGAAGCAAAAGTAGGTATCATGCCTGGTTTCGTTTTCAAGCCAGGTAAGGTAGGTATCGTTTCTAAATCAGGCACGCTTACGTACGAAGCCGCCGATCAGGTAGTAAAGGCTGGTTTGGGCGTATCTACTGCCATTGGCATTGGAGGTGATCCCATCATCGGAACCTCTACTAAAGACGCGGTAGATCTGCTAATGAACGACCCGGATACCGATGGTATTGTGATGATTGGGGAGATTGGCGGACAATACGAACCTCAAGCGGCTCGATGGATTCAGGCAAACGGTAACAGAAAGCCCGTAGTGGGTTTTATTGCCGGACAAACCGCCCCTCCCGGTCGCCGTATGGGCCATGCCGGCGCGATCATTGGCGGAGAAGAAGATACTGCCGAAGCTAAAATGCGCGTTATGCGTGATTGCGGGCTGATTGTAGTAGAATCTCCGGCTACCATTGGGGAGAAGATGGCGGACGCTTTGTAAAAGCAACTGGTTTTTATAGGGTAAACCCAATTCACTATTTTTTTACTCGGGTATGTAACCGTAGGGTAGCAAGTCACTTATGCGATGACGAGCCATAGTTCCCTCCCACCGAAGGTATTGTGGGTCAAAAAACCCATTATTGGCAAAGAGGACTTTTTCATCGCCCTCAAAATAAATATGTGTGTACTGACGACGCTCGTAAGCAATCCGTAACGGTGCTATCGGCAGTAGATACTTAATATTCTTGTTTTCACTATCGCTCTCGACAATTTCGGAGGCCGAAAGCTCTGAACCATCGGTTCGGCTTATTACAGTGAATCCCTCCTGCTCTAGTTTCCCGCTCCAAAGGGCTCTAAAAAAGTGCATGCGCGAACCGTAGTACACTGTCCTTCTTTTTCTTTCAACCTTTCTTAATTCGCTTTCAGTGAGCGTAGTGTCCTCTTCAAAAAATGAATTCCCCTGGTAACTGAAGTGTTTTTCGCTCGCTTCAAATTCATCGAGAGAGTACGTTATCTTGTAACCGAGTGCCCGATTGTGGATTCTTAATGGCTTCTGACTGAACCCTTCCAGGGTGCCAGTAGATTCAAAATATACCAACCGCAATTCATCCAAATTATTAATAATACAATCTCTCGCCCGAGGCGAATCACCAAGAAACTGCTCCAGAAATACCGTTAATTTTTCCTGGCGAGGCTTATTATCCGACTCAATAACCAATTCATCAAGCATGGTTGATTGTTGCTGGAGATAAACCTCGAGGAATTTATCGGGATCATACTCCTTAATAGTGAGTGATTTGTAACCGACGTAACTAATCACAATATCCTGACCGTAGTACTCGTCCGTATCCAGCGAGAAAAAGCCTTCGGTATCTGATGTAGTTCCTCTGGAGGATGCATTGAAATAGATATTAGCGAGGGGAATCGCACTTTTGGTTTCATAATCCAGCACTCTTCCCTCGATAATCTGAGCGCTGAGATTACGCCCTATGCTTAACGACGTCATTAGAAACAGTAACCTGACAATACCTGTCTTAAAAGTAAACCCCATGCTCAAGATCGATAATCTAAAGTAAAATACACTTTATAGATGGTATAACTAAGAAGGCATCACAGATCTTTGGCCTAACGCCCAAGCTAATTCACTTTTTTTCGCCCATGTTTACTTAATGTATACCATCTGTTTAGACTATTTCCCTACTAAGCCTCGTACTTTTGTCGTGTAATCAAGAAGTAAAATTCGTTTCATTATGCGAAGTCATTTTAGTAGTCGGTTAGGGTTTATTATGGCCGCGGCGGGTAGTGCCATTGGGTTAGGAAATATCTGGAAGTTTCCGTTTGAAGTAGGCGAAAGTGGCGGGGCGGCGTTTATTATCGTCTATCTTTTTTTCTGTTTCGTGCTCTGCTTTCCTATTCTGGTATCGGAGATCGCAATTGGCCGACGGACACAACGAAACGCCTACGGAGCGTTTAAGGTACTAGGGTTTCCCCGCTGGGCGGTGATCGGTCTGCTGCAGGTAGTTGTAAGCCTGTTTATTCTCTCGTTTTACAATGTGGTAGCCGGCTGGTCGTTCGGCTATTTTATTGAGATGCTTATTGGTAATTTTGCCATTGGCGAGCAGTTTCCGCAGTACGTACAGAACATTCCGCGTATTTCGGTCTACTCCATACTATTTATGGTTGCCACTGGCTTTATTGTCGCCCAGGGCGTATCGGCCGGTATTGAAAAGTACACCAAAATACTGATGCCGGTTTTGATCGCCATTATGCTGGGTTTAGCTGGCTACGCTCTAACGTTGCCGGGTGCCGGAGAGGGATTATCTTTCTATCTGGTACCGGATGTTAGCAAAATCAACCTGGACGTAATCTACAACGCACTGGGTCACGCATTCTTCTCACTGTCACTAGGGCTGGGTGGACTGATGACCTACGGTAGCTACCTCAGCAAAAAAGATAGCATTCTCTCTTCAGCAGTAGCTGTCACCGTGATGGATGTGCTAATCGCCTTTATGGCAGGCTTTATGCTGTTTCCTTTTGTTTTTTCCCAGGGACTGGATGCCGAAGGTGGACCAGGATTAGTATTTATGGCACTACCAGCCGTGTTTGCATCCTTAGGTACAGTTTGGGGAACGATTATCGGTAGCTTGTTCTTTCTACTACTTTCGTTTGCTGCGCTTACCTCTACCGTTTCAATTTTAGAGGTTTCGGTTGCCTATCTAAAAGATGAGCATCAGTTTTCCCGCTTTAAGGCGGTAATACTGTCCGCTACAGTTATTTTCTTGTTGGGATTACCCTCTATGCTGGGGAATGGTTCATCAGAGTTTTTTACCAGCTTTATCACCTACGGAGGAACTACGGCAGACTTTATGACCTTGATTTCCGACCTCTCTAGCAATACTTTCTTACCGCTGGCCGGGCTACTTATCTCACTATTTGTGGCTTATGTCTGGCGTCCCGACCAGCTGATACAGGAGCTTTCTAGTGATGGCCACTATACCATTCCGAACTGGGTGGCTATTTATCTGAAAATCGCTTTACGCTACGTGTGCCCGCTGATTCTCAGCCTGATTTTCTTATTTACCGTGCTGGAAAAGTTCTTTGGTATTCAGATAATCGGGTAATTCGGCCACAGAAACAGCTATTAGGCGTAGTTCACGGCCCTCATTTCCCGAATTACGGTAACTTTTACCTGGCCGGGGTACTGCATATCTTTTTCTATCTTGCGAGAAATATCAAAGGATAGCGTTCCAGCCTGCTCGTCAGTAACCGACTCAGCATCAACAATCACCCGCAGTTCGCGCCCCGCCTGAATAGCATAGCATTTACTTACTCCCTGAAAATCCAACCCTAGTGCCTCCAGATCTTTTAACCGCTGAATATAAGAATCTACGATCTCACGGCGGGCACCCGGTCGGGCACCGGATATGGCATCGCAGGACTGAACGATGGGAGAGATAATACTAGTCATCTCAATCTCGTCGTGGTGGGCACCTACGGCGTTGCATACATCCGGATGCTCGCCGTACTTTTCGGTCAGCTTCATCCCAAGTAGGGCGTGGGGTAGTTCGGGTTCATCCGGCCATACTTTGCCAATGTCGTGTAGTAGTCCGGCTCGTTTGGCTAGCTTAGGGCTAATCCCTAGTTCCGATGCCATGGTAGCGCAGAGGTTAGCTACTTCACGGGAATGCTGAAGCAGGTTCTGTCCGTAAGAAGAGCGGTAGCGCATACGCCCGATCATCCGGATGAGTTCGGGATGCAAGCCGTGGATTCCCAGGTCAATCACCGTGCGTTCACCGATCTCCACAATTTCTTCCTCAATATTCTTGGTGGTCTTCGCTACCACCTCCTCAATTCGAGCGGGGTGAATACGGCCATCTAGCACAAGGCGGTGTAGCGACAGTCGGGCAATCTCCCGCCGTACCGGATCAAAACCTGAGATGATAATCGCTTCGGGGGTATCATCTACAATAATTTCCACTCCGGTAGAAGCTTCCAGGGCGCGGATATTACGGCCCTCCCGGCCAATTACTTTACCCTTCACGTCATCACTCTCGATATTGAAAATAGAAACGCAGTTTTCTACCGCGTGTTCAGTAGCCGTGCGCTGAATAGTTTCGATTACTACTTTCTTCGCTTCTTTGGTAGCGGTAAGTTTGGCTTCTTCAATGATATTTTTGATTAGGGCGGTAGCCTGGGTGTGAGCTTCGTCTTCCAGACTTTTCATGAGCTGCTGCCGGGCCTCATCGGCCGATAGGCCCGATACTTTCTCCAGAATAGCCACCTGCTGCTGCCGTACTCGCTCCAGTTCGCTCTGCTTTTTCCGGGTTAGCTCCAGTTGAGTTTCAATGGTTTCCTCTTTTTCTTTCAGGCCACTCTCCTGTTTTCGCAATTTTTCAGCCTGTTCGTTTAGCCGTACTTCTCGCTGCTTCAGCTTATTCTCGTTAGAAAGCAGAATATTTTTCTTGCGATTAGACTCTTCTTCAAACTCAGATTTGAGCTTGAGGAATTTTTCCTTGGCTTCGTAAATTCTTTCTTTTTTTATTGCCTCGGCCTGACTCTTAGCATCTTTGATTACCATTTCAGCCTTGGCTTCCATAGCGGCTTCCCGCTGGCTTATGGCCTTTTCTCGGTTCTCCAATTGTTTCTCTTGGTCGTCTACATTACGTTTCGAGAGGTAGAAACCGATGAATAGGCCGGCTCCTAGGGCGGCGATTACCGCTATGAGGAGGATCATGATTGATTCACCCATGACTTTATGTTTAGTTATTTATTCTACAATTAGTAGCCTAACTAAACCACTGATGAGCGAATATTAACGACTAATACGAGGTGTTCGTATTTTTGGTGATCATTGATATAAGTTACCGAGCCTGGTTAAGTGATAGCCTGACTTACTAATCTATTTAAACGACTTAGCTTTTCTATCATTACCCTATCGACTTCGGTACGGGTCTTTTCGTGTTCTAACTTTTCTACAAACGCATCAAATGCCACTACGGCTAGTAAATCCTGCTTGTCGGTAGTGCCGTAACGCTCGCGATACATCCGGATTTGCTCGTTTAGCAAACGGCTTGCTTGCCGGATACGCTCTTCGTCTTCGGGTTCTACCCGCATGGGATATTCTCGTTCCCCAATTTTTATTTTTATGGAAAGTGCTTCCATGAAGCGTGCTTTACTGGCTCAGATGAGCAATGCATTTATCAATTTTCTTGATGTACTCGTTAATAGTACGCTTTATCTCAGTAGTTTCGTTATGATCAGCTACTGTATACTGAGCAAGTTTACTGATTTTAATTGATTTTTTAAAATGATCAATTTCTTCTTCTTTGGCAGCTAAGGTCGTCTGCAAAGCTTCATTTTCCTGTTTCGCTTGGTGAAGCTCCTGTTGAAGGGCTTTATGTTGCGTAAGGAGTAATTCTATTTTTCGCTCGAGAGTGGCTATTTCCGAAGGGAGTGGGTTTGAGTAGATCATGCAGCCGTACGTATTAGCAGGACGTGGTTTGGATTTGGACGTTAGTTAAGATGGGCAGACCGAGGGTTGCTTAAGCCCTTAGCCTGACGACTGGTGCTGGCGGTTATTTACGTATTTCTGCATTGAGTTCTTGTTCAAATTGCTGCATGAGCCGGTTCATAGTTTTATCAATAATTTTATCAGTCAACGTTCGGTTCTGATCTTGCAATATGAAGCTTAACGCGTAGGCTTTTTTTCCCGATTCTATACGCTCTCCTTCATACACATCAAACACGTTGATACGTCGTACCAAGTTATTGCCGTAGGCCTTAGCTACTCGCTCTACTTCACTAAATGCTATCCGCCGGTCTAATACTAAAGACAAATCTCTCCTTACCTCAGGAAATTTAGAGATCTCCTGAAACAATAATCTTTCTTTCGTAGAAATGCCCCGCAACTTCTCTAGTAAAGCCCGCCACTGAATAGTAGCATAAAAAACTGGCTGATCTACCTCGGCTAGTTTGGCTACTTTAGCATCAACCTTGCCAAGTTTGGCCACAGTTTTCTCCTGGTAGGTAAGCTGTAAACCATAGCTAAAAAGTGGATCATCCAAAGGCACCTGGATGACATCAACAGTATCAAACCTATTAAAAATTCTTCGAATATGCGAGGACAAATCGTGAAAAGATACGGGCTCGGAAGGAGCTTTCCAGCTTTCAGATAGCCGGTTGCCCGTCATAAAAATGACTAACTCCTTTGCTTCCAAATACTTATCATTCTCTCGAGTATAGGTAGTCCCGAACTCAAAAAATTTTAAATTTTTTTGCTGCCGGTTCACATTGTGGGCAATCACTTCCAACCCCGAGAAGAGCAGACTTTGGCGCATCACACTCAGGTCTTCGCTGAGCGGATTATACATGGGTACGGCTTGTTGTTCAATACCCAAAGCCTGAGCGTAACCCGGTTTGGTTAGAGAATTAGTGACTATCTCAAAGAAGCCGTTTCCGACCAACATTTCGCTCAGGCGCAAGCGCAGCTTATCTCCATCAATTTCAGGAAAACGAGCGATAAAATCAGTATTCAGATAATCAGAGGTTTCTACCTGATCGTAGCCGTAGATGCGAAGAACTTCTTCAATGACATCAGCCTCCCGCTGCACGTCTACCCGGTAAGGTGGTACCAGCACCGTAATCCCTTCTTTCACCGCTTTGTCACCGAACTGCTGAATGGATTTTATTTCATCTTCCAGCACCTTGATATCCAGGCTCTGAAGTATGTTATTAATCTCATCTCGGTCAATTTGCTTACCAATGAGCCGATCTACGTTTTTGTATTTTACTTCTACTTTAAATGAGCCAATCGGGTCAGGATATATATCTACCATTTCAGAAGAAATTGTTCCACCGGCAACTTTCTTAATGAGTGTAGCGGCTACCTTTAACGCATATACCGTAATGGTAGGGTCAGTGCCCCGTTCGTAACGGAAGGAAGCGTCGGTCTTAAGCCCGTGGTACTGCGCGGTACGACGGATATATTCTGGTGAGAAGTAGGCACTTTCCAGAAAGATATTTTTTGTACCCTCTTTTACTCCTGATTTAATTCCCCCGAATACTCCGGCGATGCACATGCCTTCTTCAGCATTGCAGATCATCAGATCATTATCCCGGAGCTTTCGTTCTTTCTCATCCAGCGTAATGAAGGTACTGCCTCCGGGAAGGGTTTTTACTACTACTTTTCCGCCAGTGATGGCTTCAGCATCGAAGGCGTGGAGCGGTTGACCCAGTCCGTGCAACACATAGTTGGTTACATCCACCACATTATTGATCGGTGACAGTCCGATAGACCGCAACCTAGCTTGCAGCCAGTCGGGTGAATCCTGCACAGTTACTCCGCTTATAGTAACTCCGGAATAGCGGGGGCAAGCTTCGTGGTTCTCCACTATTACCTCAATCGGAAGATCTTGGTTATCGACAGTAAAACTGTCTACTTCCGGCAGTATGAGCGGCTGTTGGTACAAGGCTTTTAAGTCGCGGGCTACTCCGTAGTGGGAGGCAGCATCGGCCCGGTTAGGAGTAAGCCCAATTTCCAACACGTCGTCCGACACCAGCCCAAAGTATGTCGCCGCTGGGGTTCCGTTAGGTAGTTCTGTATCCAGTACCATAATACCATCGTGTTGGGAGCCTAACCCAATCTCGTCTTCAGCGCAGATCATCCCCTGCGACACCTCACCCCGGATCTTGGATTTCTTTATTTTGAATGAATCGCCCTGGGTTGGGTAGAGGGTGGTACCTACCTTGGCTACTACTACCTTTTGCCCCGTGGCTACATTAGGAGCGCCGCAAACAATGGGTAATGGTTCGCCTTCTCCTACGGCTACCTGCGTGAGGCGCAGCCGGTCGGCATTGGGATGCTGCTCTACGGAGAGCACCTCACCAATCACTACTCCTTCCAGCCCACCCGGAATACGATCAAATTTCTCAATACCTTCTACCTCCAGTCCGGATAAGGTCAGTTTATCGGCTATTTCCTCGGTGCTAGCCGAAACAGTAATAAATTCTTTAAGCCAGTTAACAGAAATTTTCATTACCCAATGCTATTAAATGAAAAAGAAGGCCGCTTTTACTGCATGCGCACCTTCGTGACCCCAAAAAATTGAGGTTGGCAAAAATAAGCATTTTGTGGGTAAGTCTCGTAGTGGGGGAAGGAATTTCGGGATGGGATAAAAAAACGCAAGCCCCCGAAGGAGCCTGCGCCAATACAACAACCTAACAAAAAAATTCTCTAATGATGAAACGATAATTATTTTACATCAATACTTCGGGTGTACACGTAGTTGTCGCCCAAGATTGATAGTGAATACTGCCCGCCGTTTAGCTTAGAAAGATCTAGCCCTTTGGCAAATTTCTCCTGAGAGGCTACCTGTTCCTCGTAAAGTACCCGGCCTCGCTCATCAAATAACTTTAACGAAACGGGTGAGTTGATTCGGTTCTGGAATACTACACTCACTTTCTGAGGTTCTACTTTAATAGCCGGCTTAAAGTATACGGCTTGGGTTTGGCCTTCATTCAGTGAAAATGTCTCTTCGGTAACCCCAGCACTGGTACGCACTTCTACTACGTATTCTCCGGTAGGCAGACTAGAGAAATCGTACTTTTTCATGTACGCATCTTCGCCCTTAAGTACCTCGCGGTGTAAAACACGGCCTTGCTGATCTTTGATTCGCAGTACCGCTTGTTCTACTGACTGAGCATTTACGACGCGTATAAGCGCCTTCTTACTCTCGCTCTGCAATGAACGCACACTGATCTTAGTGTCCGAATCATCGGCGGCTAGCACATTACCTACCAGCAGGAGGAATGCAGCCATAGCCATTACTGTGTTTTTAACGGTTTTCATTTCTGATCTCTTTTAGTGGTTTAACTACTTATTTTTTGTGTTTAAACTTTCGGTTAACCGTTCACTGCAAATATACGAAGGATACTCCCAGATTGTTAAATAAATTTCAAAAAAAATATCAAAAATATATAAAATTAGTAAAATATTAGTCTTTTTCTAAATGATCAGTAATCCGTAGGTTAACTGTCTGGGAAGACGAAACTGATATTACTTTCGCTTTCAACAATTTTGCAAAATTACCCCATATTTTTTGCGAATATCGTAATTCTCATGATTGTAATATTTATGTACTATATTTTGCTATTTATCAGAATTTATATTGCATAATATTATAATTTCATTGTGCTTTTCAATGATTCTATTATGCCCAAGATTTCCCGAAAGAAAGAAACATACCCTATAAGTGGTGATTTACACCACTATTTACAGGATCATCAGCGCCTGACGAAGGTACCTATTACCTATCAGGATCTGCTACGCTACGATAATACGGTACCGCTGTACGACAAGCTAAACCAGGATACGTTGTGGGTGACAGTATTCTATCCACAAAACGATATGGACTGGATCTACTACGCCTTAAAAATGATCTACTCCCTTTTAAAGGCTGACGGAGACGTTTCGGTAATGGAACATTTGTACGTAGACCGGGTAGATCTATGTATTTACGGCAATACCCGTCCATTTCGCGTGAGAATTGTGAATCGGATTAACGATAACTTCGATTATTTCTATATTAAAAACGCAGATGCTTCCCGTATTTACGGGTTAGAACTAGAACATATTCTTTCGCCGAACCGAATTAGCTACTTGGTAGCGGACCAAACCCTGATTGAAGAACACATTGCAGGGATTCCCGGCGATCGTTTCTTTCAGGATCAACTACACAATGGTCATCAGAACCTCACCCGTCTGGCTAAGGAGTTTGTAAAGTTTAATGAGCGCTGCTTTGTACGACTATTAGGTGATATGCACGCTAATAATTTTGTGGTGGACGTCACTCCTGATTTCGATGAACTTCATTACCGTATTCGGGCCATCGATTTTGATCAGCAATCGTACGAGGGACGAAAAAGTATTTACATGCCCCAATACTTTAAACAGAACAATCCTATCATTCAGGTAGGACTGAAGCTGATGACCCCTGAATCGGTACGGCAGTACCAAACGGAGGAACACGCACTAATTGCTACGCGGATGCGTTCCGCCCGCTACCAGGTTCAGGATCTGATGCAAGCTATGACTAAGGATACACTGGCACCACCCGCACACGTGGTGCAGCTGAAACGTGATTTAGCCGAACACTACCGTTCTACTCAGTTTGAGGCGAGTCGATCAATGGGCGACCTGGTAAGAGCCAGTTTGCAGGAAGCTCTGCATCCCGGAATATAGTCTAATAAGATCAATCACTTCTATTCCTTACTGAATAGAAGCGAAGTATAGGTTTGCTACTTCTTTCTCTAAAGCAAACAGCTTAGTATTGATAATCAGGTACTTTTTACAAAAACACTTCTCTCTTATTTCTGTACTATTTTTCATATATTTTACTAAATTTTTTTAATATTTTTTATTTTATTTATACAAATAATTAATTATTAAATACACCTAATTGGTGGAAATTTATTTCATATGAATACTATTATGGACATATCGGTGGTGGCCATTGATGAGCCAAAATTGCAGGTAAGGGTTGATGCACTGAACAGCGTATTATCGTATCAATGGAAAGAGCCTATTCTGGACGATGAAGTTACCACTGGTTTTCTGGCTATTCTCAACCTTATAGAAAGGCATAGCATAGCAAATGTTATTGCCGATTTATCTGCATTTGAAGAAGGAACTGTAACTACTGACAGATGGATAAATGATAATTACTGCGAAACACTGAAAGAAGTAGGTATTCGGAAAATGGCCGTTATAGTACCTGAAAACGCATTTAATGAATTCAGCAACCGTATGGTCCTGAGCGAAAAGGTAGTGAGCCTACTGAACGCTAAGAAGTTTACCAGCAAAGAGGACGCTCACATCTGGTTCCAACAGTAACTGCTTGGATTAGTTATTTATTAATTCTCCAGTATAACATTACTGAATGAGACTACGTACGCCACAAAATCCGGTAGTTGCCTAGCGACTACCGGAATACACTCGCGGAATTATTAAACATATTTAGTCTGAATCATATAATCCGCAAATACTTTATTGATTGGCATTAATCTATTTATCGCTGGCTATCAGTCGGTATTTTTTCCACAGTGATAGTTCTCCACAAAGTGAAGCAATAGCTTTCTTTACAATGATATTAGACAGAAGGGCTTTTTAGCCTTACTGGAAACCCGCCAAGCCACTGACGTGTTAGCATAGTGAAATACTGAAGACACGTTTATGTTACCCAAACTTGATATAGAAGCTTTTAAGCAGAAACTTGATCAGCAGCACGATTGGCCCTCGCTGTACATGTTCAAGTTCATTGTGCCTACCGGCAAAGAGGAGGAAGTATTTGCCCTGTTTCCCAAGAATAATCTAACTACTAAAAAGTCGAGCAAAGGAAAATACACCAGTGTAACGGCCCAGGTGATGATGCGCTCTAGTGAGGACGTGATAGAAAAATATAAAGAAGCTCATCAGATTGAGGGTGTTCTTGCCCTGTAAGTTTTTCCTGATGGCTGAGACATGAGATTTTTTAGTTTGTGAATTTTCGTAGAAAGATCCTAATCCTCTATCTAGCCCTCGTACCACTCTTTGCTTGGAGTCAGGCTAGCTCTTCTGAACTTCAGGTTATCACCTATAACTTAAGAAGCGGGCGAGGTTACGGTCATTCCGATCCGCAAACCACTGCCGAGCGGTTCCGAACGATTGGTAAGGAAATTAGCCGCTACAATCCTGATATACTAGCTATCCAGGAACCCGGCGGTATCGCCGATTTATACGATACGCTAATTGCTGCCATGGGCGACCGGTACCGCTACAAATTGCTTAAGTGCCCTAGCTATGAGGAAAGTAACCGAATCGGACTTTTAGTAGTGAGCGATCGGATTAGTATAGATGGTATAGATCATTGCATTCAGGGAGATGACCCAGAGGTGAAGCAGTTATTTAACCATTGGGCGCGAATCACACTAAGGCTTGAGCGTCAGCCGATTGTTGTTTACGGTTTCAAATTAGCACCCCGCGATCGTTACGAAATGCGTCGTCGCCAGATTGATACACTCACCCCCTACCTAGAGAAGGATTTAGCCGAATCAAAGTATGTCATTGTAGCCGGTGATTTGAACCATCGCCCCTTCGATAGGGAATATGACCGATGGATGGATTTAGGTTTAACAGACTCTTACGACTCGCTGGTGCATGGAAGCGGCTTTACCAAAATGGACGAATTAGGAGAAGATATACTAACTCCCTATCGCCGCATTGATTATCTCTTGCTAAGTCCTGAGTTGGCAACAACTCTTTCCTGGTCTTCTCGAACACTGCAAGAGCGATTCTTTATACCGAGTCCACCCGAGCGCTTATGGTCACTTAGCGATCATTTGCCCGTGTTGGCTACATTCCGATTTCAGAATTAAGCTAGCGGTCAAACTTTGTTTCCCGCTATAAGTTAGATTTACAAAACCAAACTTGATTAACCTATGTGGCAAGAAGAAGACAATAAGCTAAAGAAATCATTTGAGTTTAAAGACTTTGTAGAAGCCTTCGGCTTTATGAGCCAGGTTGCAATTGTAGCGGAAAAAATGGATCACCACCCGTTTATGACCAACGTCTACAATAAAGTTAGCTTTGAGCTGAATACTCATGACGCAGGTGACGTGGTAACCGAAAAAGATCATAAGCTAGCCGAAGAAATTGATAAATTAGCAGGATAAGGTGTTTTGGTGTATTTACTATAACACGCTAACACTCTATCATCTCATCCAATCAGCTAACTTTTTCATTTAGAATAAGAAAAACTTTTAACAACCTCAGCCTCACCAGACTACTGTGCAGGAAACCGCCGCCCTATTTCTAGTCCCCACTCCCATTGGTAATCTGGAAGATATTACGCTGCGCGCCCTGCGTATTCTGAAAGAAGTAGATGTAATCTTAGCGGAGGATACCCGTACTTCTGGTAAGCTTCTCAAGCATTTTGATATTAGTACCCCTATGCAAAGCTATCATGCGTTTAACGAACACCGGGCGGTAGAAGGATTGGTCCAGCGGCTGGCTAGCGAACGTATGGCGCTTGTCAGCGATGCAGGTACTCCCGCGATCTCCGATCCGGGTTTCTTATTGGTGCGAGAATGCCTTGCGCAAGGCATTGCCGTAGAATGCCTGCCAGGACCAACCGCCCTAATTCCGGCCTTGGTTAACTCGGGCTTGCCCGCCGATCGTTTTATTTTTGAGGGATTCTTACCCCACAAAAAAGGGCGACAAACCCGTTTGAAGCAACTGGCGAAAGAGTCCCGAACGATTGTACTGTACGAATCGCCGCACCGGCTGGTAAAAGCACTAGGGCAACTGGCCGAACACCTGGGAGAAGACCGTCAGGCCTCAGTTTCTCGGGAGCTGACCAAACTACACGAAGAAACCCAACGCGACACTTTACGAGAACTAGCCAACTACTACGCTAACTCTACCGTTAAAGGAGAAATCGTCATTGTTGTTGAAGGTAAACCGTAACCCACTCTTGCCACGTAAACCCTACTATTTGTTACTGCTTTCGGTCACCAGTGGAGTACTCTTCTGGCTAGGCTGGTCTCCCTTTAAATTTCCGTTCTTTTTATTTTTTGCGATCGTCCCACTGCTGGCCATTGAAAACTACTGTACGCCGGAGAACTATCGTCGTCCGGGACGAGTATTTTTCGGTTATGCTTATCTGACGCTATTTCTGTGGAATATTCTGACTACTTGGTGGGTATACAACGCTACGCTGCCAGGGGCCATATTTATGGTGCTGGCCAACTCACTACTGATGACTTTGCCCTGGCTACTGTACCGAATGACCAAACGCTTTGCTGGGCAGACTTGGGGACTATTTTCCCTGGTGCTCTACTGGATGACGTTCGAGTATATCCACCTGAATTGGGACTTATCCTGGCCCTGGCTCACGCTGGGCAATGGCTTTGCGGCCCAACCGGCTTGGGTGCAGTGGTACGAGTATACCGGGGTCTTCGGCGGCACACTTTGGATTTGGATGGGTAACATCGCCCTGTATCGTATTTTCTTTCAATCTGGCGGCACCTTGGTACAGCAGCTTCGCTGGCAGATGTTGCTATTTACCGTAGGTTGGTTAGCCCTACCGATTATCTATTCCTACATTATTTACTTCAATTACAATCCTCAGGGCACTCCTATCGAAGTAGTGGCCTTACAACCTAATATTGATCCGTACACCGAGAAGTTTGTTGGAGGCGAAAACTTTATTCCTTACGAAGAGCAGGTTGATCGTTTCATCGCTCAATCGGAGCAAGCACTTACTTCTGGAACCCAGTTTTTACTGTGGCCCGAATCCGCTTTCGACGGAGCTTATTTCGAACCTAGCTTTACTTCTTCAGAAATCTTTCAGAAAATACTAGACTTTAAAGACTGCTACCCCAATCTATCACTGATTACCGGTATGACGTCCTACATTATCTATGGTAAGGATACGGTAGCACCGGCAACTGCTCGCTACCGAGAAGATATGGGCTACTACGACGTATTTAACACGGCACTGTTTGTAGACGAAAATGACACCGAGCTTTTCTACCACAAATCCAAGCTAGTACCCGGAGTTGAAATTCTACCCTACCCTCAGGTGTTCCGAGTCATTTCCGAAACCATCTTTGATTTAGGGGGGACAGCTGGAGGGTTTGGACGGCAAGCCGAACGCACTGTACTCTACAACGCCGATTCCGTAGGGGCCGCTCCGGCCATTTGTTACGAATCTATTTACGGCGACTTCATGGCCGAATTTGTCCGGAATGGAGCTAATATGATTTTCATTATTACGAATGACGCCTGGTGGGGTAACACGCCCGGCTACGTGCAACATTTACAGTACGCTTCGTTACGGGCTATTGAATTCCGCCGCAGCATCGGCCGCTCGGCCAATACCGGCATATCTGCCTTTTTTAACCAGCGGGGCGATATACTGCAACCTACTGAATACTGGGAGCCAGCGGTGATTCGCGAATCTATTTATGCCAACGAAGAAATTACTTTCTACGCACGCCACGGGGATTATCTGGCCCGGACGGCCGCCTGGCTATCGCCCCTGGTCTTTCTGGCTGCTTTTGTCAAACGAAAAACCTATAAATACTGATGTACCTAAACCACCTACTAGAACAAACCCTAAAAACTGTTCGTGACACCGGACGCTTTATTCTGGAAGAAAATCAGAAATTTTCTGTGGCCGATATTGAGTATAAAGGCCGAAACGATTTAGTGTCTTATGTAGATAAGGAAGCCGAAAAACTCCTCGTGAAAAGCCTGTCGAACATCTTACCTGATGCGGGTTTCATTACCGAAGAAGGTACTGCCGACGTAGGAAAAGCCGACCGTTACAACTGGGTAATCGACCCGGTAGATGGTACTACTAACTACGTACATAACCTTCCGTTCTACGCCATCAGTGTAGGCTTGATGGAAGAAGAGGAGGTGATTTTAGGAGCGATCTACGAACCCAACCGCGATGAGATGTTCTACTCCACCCGTAATGGTGCAGCCTACCTTAACAATCAGGAAATTAAAGTTTCACGGGTTGCCACCCTGGAAGAATCACTGCTAGCTACGGGCTTTCCCTATTCAAAATTTCGCGAAATGCCCGCGTACATTGGCGTGGTGCAGGACTTAATGCAGCAAACCCACGGTCTGCGCCGAATGGGCAGTGCGGCTTTAGACTTGGCCTACGTAGCCTGCGGACGATTTGAGGGCTTCTTCGAGTACAATCTAAAGCCCTGGGATGTAGCTGCTGGAGCACTCATCGTACAGCAGGCGGGCGGCTCCGTGACTACCTTTACCGGAACCGACAATTACATTTTCGGAGGGGAACTGGTGGCCGGCTGCGATATTCGCCCGGCACTGATGGAAGTGATCAAAAAACACTGGTATAGCGGCAAGGATTACTGACATAAACAAATAGTTTGAAATTTTCTCGAGGTGTCTGGTACATGGTGATTTCGGTTTTCTTCTTTTCCTGCATGGGATTGATGGTGAAACTGGTACCCCATATTCCCTCTACCCAAGTAGTATTTTTCCGGTCGGCCATTTCGTTTTTACTAAGTTTCTGGTTACTAAAGCGGCAGGGGGTATCGGTGTGGGGTATTCATCGTAAGTATTTAATACTACGCGGCTTATTTGGAGCCGGAGCGCTTATCTTATTCTACGAAACGCTTCAGAAGATTCCGTTGGCCAGTGCAGTTACCATTGGTTTTCTGGCTCCTATCTTCACCACCATTCTTGGCATCTTTATCGCCCGTGAGAAAGTAAGACCACTACAGTGGCTATTCTTCCTGTTAGCGTTTATCGGGATAGTATTGGTTCAGGGGTTTGACCCCCGCATTCAGATGATCTATTTGGTTATTGGTGTTGTGGCGACTGTCTTTTCCGGATTAGCCCAAAACTTTATTCGTAAAATTAATACACGAGAACACCCACTGGTCATTATCTTTTATTTCCCTCTCATTACTACTCCGCTAAGCGGAGCTTACTGTGTGTTTAACTGGGTACCACCCCAGGGCTGGGACTGGGCTATTTTAATTGCCATTGGACTATTTACTCAGTTCGCTCAATTTTTTATGACCAAGTCTATTCAGTTGGAGGAGCTTTCCAAAGTCAGTATTATCCGTTACCTCAGCATTGTCTACGCGCTCATCTTCGGCTATATTTTCTTTGACGAAACCTACAGTATACTAGCCTACGCTGGCATGGGTCTCGCCATTCTGGGAGTAGTGGCTAACGTTTGGTACAAACAAACCCTTGCGAAAAAACCGAAAAAAGCGTACTCTTAGCCCGCAATTATGCTTAATAAATATATACTAGGTTTTTCGTTACTATACCCTCACCGTCACTCCAACTATGAACCCACCTACCAGCTACTGTGAGGCTGTACGGCAAATGGATGCCGATAACCCCAATGTGCACTATCACAACCACGAGTACGGATTTCCCCTCGAGGACGACAATGAATTATTCGGGCGGCTGATACTGGAGATTAACCAGGCAGGCCTGTCGTGGACCACCATTCTGAAGAAGAAGGATAACTTCCGGAGAGCCTACGATAACTTCAACATCGAGAAAGTAGCTAACTATGGGGAAGTCGACCGACAGCGGTTGCTCCAAGATGCGGGAATTATCCGCAACCGGCTTAAAGTAAACGCCGCTATTTATAATGCTCAGCAGGTTTTACTTCTTCAGAAAGAACACGGTTCGTTCAAGAACTGGCTCGACCAGCAACATCCATTATCTAAACCAGAGTGGGTAAAAGTTTTTAAAAAGCACTTCAAATTTGTAGGGGGTGAGATTGTAAACGAGTTTCTGATGAGCACTAGCTACTTACCGGGGGCTCACGATCCAACTTGTCCGATATACGACAAACTACGCAAATTATCAGTGGGCGAACGGTAGAAATCCGGGTACTTTAGAAATATAGACTACTGCCATGTAAGTATTTAGCTAATTTTTAAGCCTTTTTTCGGCCAAATAGTGGAATTAACCCTTAGTTACTTTACTAATCTCTAAATCTAGCTGTAATTTCGAGAGGTATTATTTGTAAGTTTTTTAGAAATAAGTAATTTTAATCGCTAAGTCGAACTTAAAACTGACTATCTGTACCTCGCTTTATCAAAATAATAATAGCCTTCGTCCTTATTAACTTAATTTTAATTATAACCTAAATCCTATTTTCCATGAGAAAACGACTACTCGTTTTGCTGATGCTGACGGCTAGTGTGTCCTACGTTTGGGCGCAGCGCCAAGTCAGCGGAAAGGTCTCGGATGCCGATGAAGGTTCTTCTTTACCAGGAGTAAACGTCTTGGTAAAAGGAACTACCATTGGTACCGTGACTGACATTGACGGTAATTACACCATTACCGTATCCGGAGATAATCCGGTACTCACATTCTCTTCTATTGGCTACGCTACACAAGATGTAGCCGTAGGTAACCGCTCTACAATTGATCTATCGCTGAACCCCGACGTACAACAACTTAGCGAGGTGGTAGTAACTGCCCTTGGGGTAGAGCGAGACGAAAAATCCCTTAGCTATTCGGTAGAAGAAGTCGCAGGTGAAAGCTTTCAGGAAGCCCGGGAAATCAACTTAGCTAATTCATTAGCAGGTAAAGTTGCCGGAGTAAACGTAAGCAACATTGCTTCCGGCCCGGCCGGTTCTAGCCGGGTAATTATTCGGGGTAACGTATCATTAGCCGGTAACAACCAGCCGTTGTACGTGATTGACGGGGTACCGATGGATAATTCGGGCTTTGGTCAGGCAGGCCTTTGGGGTGGTTCCGACGAAGGTGATGGTACTTCCAGTATCAATCCTGATGATATTGAAAACATCAGTGTACTTAAAGGAGCAAATGCCGCTGCACTTTACGGTTCGCGTGCTTCTAACGGGGTTATTCTGATTACCACCAAAAGTGGAAAAGACCGACCCGGTATTGGCATTGAATTCAACTCCAACTTTGTGTTTGAGGATATCATTGACCTATTTGATTTCCAGGATCAGTACGGACAGGGGACTCAGGGGCGTAGGCCCACTACTGGTGCCGAAGCTTTTGATTTCGGAACTGGTGACTGGGGTGGTCGCTTAGACGGCAGTCTGGTTCCTCAGTTTGACGGGGTAGCGCGCCCTTATTCTCGTGTGGATGATAACCTTGACGCATTCTATCGTATAGGAACTACCTTTACTAACACCATCGGATTTTCTGGGGGAAGCGAGAATCAACGAGTTCGCTTGAACTTCTCTCGCCTGGATAATGAAGGTATCATCCCTGAATCCGGCTTCACCCGAAACAACGTAACCT
>CAKZYJ010000174.1 GCA_937884755.1 uncultured Flammeovirgaceae bacterium | reverse complement strand
GCAAACTCCGCATGATGCTCATGCCGGTTGACTCCCTTTACCAGTACTGCTTGGCCGTTCACCAGCAGTTGTCCGTTATCGATCGCTACATTGCGGAAACCAACCTGGGTGGCACTAACCACTGATGAGTTATCCGACGAACCTTGGTAGGTAATGAGTAGGGTATACAAATTGGGAGTTTCGGCAGTCCAGGAGGCGCAATTCTCTACTTCGGTATTGAAGGTGAAGGTGGCCTCGGAGTTACCGTCTACTGAAACTCTCTGTTCTTCCTCTTCGTAGACGGCATTGCCGGATGCATCCAGCAATTGCAGCATTAACGATCTATCGGATAGATTTTCATTACTATGGTTGGCCATAGTTACTACCGCACTAAACAGCCCATTCTGGTAATTTTCATCGAGGTCGGCTCGGACGGTCAAATCCTGAAGGCTTAGTTTAGGAAGGGCGTAGAGATAAACATCCCGTTCAATGCCGCTGAGTCGCCAGAAATCCTGGCACTCCAGATAGGAGCCGGAGGCAACGCGATAAACCTCACAGGCAACCGTATTTTCACCTTTCTGCAAGTAATCAGTAATGCTCCATTCAGCGGGAGTTTTGGAGTCTTCCGAATAACCAACGTATTGTCCGTTAACCCACACGTAGAAGGCAGTCTTCACCCCGCCAAAATGCAGAATAACCTCCCGGTCAGTCCAGTTAGCCGGAACGGTAAAGCTGCGGCGATAGGAACCTACCGGATTCCAATTCTCGGGAACCGCCGGAGGGTTGGGAGTACGTACTTCTCGGCTATCGGTAGCAAGCGGTAACTGGGAAGCTCCTTCCGCCGTGGTAAACTCGTAGGGATGGTTGAGATAAATAGCCAGGTCGTAGCCCTGCATCTGCCAGTCACCAGGAACTTCAATTTCATCCCAATCGGAAATATCGTAATCAGTAGCGTAAAAATTTTGGGGGCGGCTAGCCGGGTTTTCGGAGAATGCAAACTTCCAGCTACCATTCAACGATTGATAGTAAGGAGAGTCTTCGGCCTTGTCTTGTTGGGCTTGTTCGGCATTATCGTAGGGCAGCAGTAAAGAGTGCGGTTTAATTTTATTTACGCCAACGATTTTGGGGTTAGTAATTTCATCTCCAGTTGGTTCATCAGTCTGAGCGAAGCCCAGGGAGAAAATTTCTAATAGAAAGAATGTATTCACGAAAGTTTTGATACATCCAGCTAAAGAAGGCTTAAAATGAGCGATGGAGTTAAGGATAGGTTGTTGCTTGGGATAATGTAATAGTGAGCCGTTTTAAGGTTGGTGAAAAGCGTTTGGTCAAGTTAGTGCTTTTTAGTGGTCAGACAATCACCGAGTGGCTGGTTTTTTACTCGCATTGGGATTACAAATACTACCTTATCATACTGTTGTATTTCAAATCTGGCTGGGCAGTATGAAGAGTTATTCGTTTACGGATTCCTGACTTTTTTCACCTTCAAAGAGGTAACGATCCTGTTGGTTGAGGGGTAAAGCGAGGGCCTCTTCGGTAGAGCGAGCACCAATCCGCTGAGCCCACTCTTCGTAAGCAGCGATCATTGATGTTGCCCGGTCTGCTTCTGCTTCAATCAGGTCATTCATCTCGGTTCGGTCTTCATTTAGGTTATACAGTTCCCAGGGACTGCCCCGTTCACCCACTAATTTCCAATCGCCATCCCGTACTGCCCTACTGCCTCGATACTCCCAAAAGAGCGGATTGTCCCGGTTAATTTCCTCGCCTTGCCAGATAGAAAGCAGACTTACTCCTTCCATTGGAAGCAGTTGCCTATTGGGGTACTCTTTCGGGTAGGATGCACCAATTGCAGCTAAGAAAGTAGGCATGATATCCACTAATTGTCCGGGTTGCTCAGACAGGCTATTTGCCGGAATCTTTTTTGGCCAGCGGATAATCATTGGCGTAGCGATACCGCCCTCGTGAATCCACTGTTTGTACTTTCGGAAGGGAGTGTTAGAAGCCTGAGCCCATTCGGTGTCGTAGGTGCGATCCGATTCTTCGGGTCCAGGGGGAAGAATAGGGGAGTGGTTGGCATCGAAGGGGCAACCACCGTTGTCGGATAGGAATACTACCAGCGTATTATCCGTGATGTTTAGTGAATCTAAGTGGTCTAATAATCGGCCCACTTGTTGGTCCAGCCGGTCAATCATACCTGCATAAGCTTCCATGAGGGATGCTTCTTCCTGTTGCTGCTCGGCAGTTAGGTTTTCCCAGGCCGGGGTTAATGTATCACGGGGAGCGAGCTGCCATTCGGGTTTAATTATACCTAGCTCCTGCATTCGGGCTAATCGCTGTTGGCGTAGGTTATCCCAGCCTTGATCATATATGCCCTGGTATTTCTTGATGTTTTCTTGAGGAGCCTGTAAGGGGTAGTGGGGAGCATTATGGGCTAGATACACGAAAAACGGTTGGTTCTGTCCATTAGCGGTGGAAATCTGCTCAATGGCGAAATCGGTAAAAGCATCGGTGGTGTAAAAGTCTTCCGGTGCTTCAAACACCTGATCGTTCCGACGCATGTAGTTTACATCATCTTTGTAGTTACGGCCGGTAAAAAAATTGCTGGCTCCGTTCAGAAAGCCAAAATACTCATTGAACCCCCTTTTATTTGGCGTATCAACTTCTTCAGCCCAATTTCCCAGGTGCCACTTGCCACTCATAATGGTTTGGTAACCATTTTCCCGGAAGGCTTCAGCCAATGTGATATTGTTGTCGGTTCTATTGAGGTTTTCGGATTGCTGAAAGTGTAAACCAGTAAGTAGGGTAGCCCGGGTTTCGGTACACTTGGCAGTATTGTAAAATTGGGTCATTCGCATCCCTTCGGAAGCTAGCCGATCCAGATTGGGGGTTTGTATCTCGGACCCGTAGCAGCCCAGGTCAGAATAGCCCTTATCTTCCTCCATGATCAGAATGATATTAGGTGGTTCTTCAGCTTGCCCCTGCGAATCAACACAGTTAGTTAACAGAAACAGTGAGTTGACTAGTATGACACTGCTTAAAACGAAAGTTTTCACAATGAAATGATGGTTAGGTTGTTTTTGCGCTTGGTTCAAGATAAGCAAAGGTAGGTGAAAGTGGAAAAGTGAGAATTGATAATTGAAAATGTTGTCTATTTTCTACGGTAGATTGCGTAGAGTAAGGTGAAGAGTGCTACTGAAAATACAATAATTACTAGCCGTTCAATATGATTTCAGCTGCTTGACGACCAGCACGCATGGCAGCATTGATGGAACCGTTGAGTAAATAATCGCCGGTTATAAATAGCCCCTCCCGTACTTTGCACTGATCAGCGGTTAGATTATAACTTACTGAATCCTGGTTTGGTAGAGCGTAATCAATACGGTAGGTGCGCAGGTGTTGCCACTGATCAGGTTGGTCGCCGTACCAGGGCTTCAATTCACTTTTGATTTTTTCGGTGAGCTCCTCATCCGAGGCTGAGGATATACCGTTGATGGAAATAGAAATCAGGTTTTTACCAGCAGGTGCATAAGCCGAAGAAACTTCATTCATTACCACGATATTGTTCACCAGCCGCTCCGGATTGGCATTAAGGGCCAGCATGGGTCGGGGAATAGGAGATTTATCAGCGGTTAGGTAGACATTGGTGGTGGAGTGTCGGGCGTCGGAGACCTGTTTTCCAGTCACTTTTTGTAGAATTTCATTGGGCGCAGTAGCCAGTAAAATACTTGACGCAGAAAAAGCTTCCCCGGATGAAGTTGTAACGGTCTGCTCATCAATGGATTCTACCCTTTCATTAGTACTTAGCGTATCCGGCTGTAACCGAGCGGCTAATTGCTTTGGTATTTCTTCCATACCTCTTTCTGGCACGGAAGTATCACCCTCAGAAAACATCTTGAACACAAAGTCAAATTCCCGGCGGGAGGTAGTCAAGGCATTCTCTAGAAAAATACCAGCCATAAAGGGTTGGAAAAAATTACGAAGCATGGACTCACTGAAGCCGTACTGCTGGATAACCGAGAGGGTGCTCATCTCCGGTTGTGCGAAGATCTGATCTACCGTTTGAGCGCCAAGTTTCCGCTTCAGTCTGAGGATTTTTAGTTTATCCGCGAGCGAGCCTACTTTAGCGAATAAGGTGTTAAACGCCGCCTGAGGTACTCGAGTTGGGTCCGATATTTCTTGCTGTCCAAACTTATTAAGGATAATTGTTCCCGGAGAGAAGGAGCGTAAATTTAATTTTTCATAATCTAGATAGCGTTGAGTTTCCGGATATTGCGTAAGAAGCACCTGAAAGCCTCGGTCGAGCAGGTATCCATCCACTTCATCCGTCTTAATCCTCCCGCCTGGTCGGTCGGTAGCTTCCAGGAGTTTTACCGTTTTTCCGTGTTCTTCCAGGGTTAATGCGGCGATTAGGCCGGACAAACCGGCACCAATCACAATAACGTCGATATTTGTAGCAGTAGGCATAGGTTCGATCTTTGCTGTTGTTACTTTTAGCTGACAAACTTAGTAAGGGCAGTAAGGTTTCCCAAACTGCATCTTCAGGAGCTTAAATCCTCGAATATTCCTCGAACGTCGTCGGTAACTTTCTTGGGGCGGTGGGATTCAGCACTTAACAGGCACCAAACCGAATGAGCTTTAACGCAAACCTTGTCTTCTTTCGCTTTCCAAATTTCTACATGACGGTCGTATTTAGGACCGGAAGCATTTCCCACAAAAGTGCGGACGAGCACTTCATCTGCCAAATGTACGGGGCTTTTATACTCTATGAAGTGGCTTAGTACTACCCAGATAAATTGTTGTTGAATTTCTGCCGGAGCCAGGCTTTTCCAGTGGGCCTCGGCTACATCCTGCACCCACTGTAGGTAACGCACATTATTTACGTGCTGAAGTTCGTCCAGGTCTTCGGGCTGAACTAACCGGGTTTGTTCAAAAACGTAGGGCTTCATGGCCCTAAATAAACAAATTACAGCGCCAAAGGATAGAGATTGATAGTTTTAACCTGATTTTGCCGACGGATGGTGACTTCCAGTGGGGTTTGTCGGTTGAGCAGGGTCTGCACTTCGTGGCTGCTGCGGCCGCTGGCGGAGATATTATTGATCTGTACGATCTCATCGTCGGGTGTGAAACCAGCCTGGGCGGCGGGGGAATCTTCAAATACGTGGCGAATCACTACTTTTTCCTCCTGCTGATCAGTTTTTACCACTAAGCCCGAATAAGCAAGCTTGAATTCATTGGCAAACGACAGGTTGGGTTTCCAGTAAGATTGCTTGTGGTGATAGTCAAAGATGATATTAAACCGCTTTAGTAAGGCATTCCCAATGTGCCCAATGCCATCTGTAAAAGCTTTTTTGTAGTAGCGTGATTGGTTTAAACGAATGGGAATATCCGATAGACTAAACCAACCAAACTCAAATTCTTCCAGACGACCAGCATAGTTACGGTCAATAGCCCCCGAAAAGCTCATGGTGTAAATCTGCTGGGTACGACCAATTTTCCGGGTCAGGTGGTGTTCTTCTACAAAGGGAGAATAGAGCGTTACAAACGACCCAGAGCCATTATCTACTTGAAACTTACCCGACAGCAGTTCGCCATTGCTCAGTTGAAACGATCCATCAATGTAGGGACGCCCCCCAATAAGTTCAAAATCTTGCTCATGATATCCACTGGGAGGAGAGAACGCTTGCGGGTCGTGAAGAATGATCAGAGTCCGGTCGTAATTTATTTCTACTACGTACTTTTTTAGCACATCCTGACCAATAATGCCATGGACCGATGTGTCCAGTGCCTTATTTAAGTGGTTCAGGGGTAAGTGTACCATTTTTATTCGGTTTAGCGCGACTTCACCAAGTGTCAGGTCATTATAATCGGAGTAGTAAACAAACTTGGGGCCGCGAGAACTTCGCACGGTTGAGAAGCCATCGTGAACAATTTTGAGCCGATTGGCCTCAGCTTCGCTAATGACCGTAGCTGCCGCGCCGGTATCAAAAATAAATTTTAGCGGTTTAGATTCGTTAACCTGTACCTCGACAAAGATGTGGTTGTTATGCAAACGGAAGGGAATTTGAGTTAGAGCCGATGCCGAAGCCCAAGTGCTAGCAAACAGCAAGACTATGCATAAAGAAACTCGAAATAGCATCATGAATAACCGTTTACAATTTGGGCTAACTCCTACCTTTGTTAACGAAATATACGCAACTTGGCAAAACAAAAAAAGCGCCAAGTTGGCGCTCTTTCCTCGATTTAGGGATTAATGTACTATTCTATTACAATTCCGGTAATTTTCAAGTGCTGCCACTCACGGCTAGCAGTAGTTTTAACCGCGACGGTCTTGCTGAAAGCTCCTAAACTAGCCGCATTGTAGGTGGCTTTTACGGTACCTACCTCACCAGGGGCAATTGGCTCTTGCGTATAGTTGGCCACCGTGCAGCCACAAGAGCCTTTGGCTTGGGTGATGACTACGGGCTGCTTGGTTTTATTGGTAAATGTAAAAGCAATAGTTTGGGGCTGTTGGTGTTTAATGTCCCCAAAGTTATGGGACGTGGCGTCCCAGGATAACAGATTAGACTTAGCCGTGGAAGCTGAGCTTACAGATAGGGTAGATTGAGCTTGCATGTTGGCTATCCAGATGATGCTAAACAGAAGAATTAATAAGCTTTTCATAATTGTTGTTTTTTAGTGAAAGAGAATTTGTATGCTCCAAATGTAGAAAAGCCGTCTGAAAGCAGCTGTTAACAAATTCCTAAACATTGTTAACGAAATGTTAACGCCAATTTCGAAAGCTGAAAAGTGCTTAACTTCGTAGATATGAAGAACGTAGCGATACGGTGGGTTGTGGCTTTAGGCATTATCACAGTGCTAGGCATAGTGGCGGCCCAATCGTTTTGGGTGATTAAAATCTGGAATGCGGAAGAGAGAAAGCTTAACCAGCAAATCTATTCAGCATTGAAAGAGGTAGCGTACCAACTGGCCAACCACTCACAAAGCGTGGTTTCAACCGATCATCCGGTAAAGCAATTGAGCGACGATTACTTCGTAGTGGAGCTGACCGATATAGTCGATGCAAAGGTACTGGAGCACTATCTAAAGACAACACTCATTGAGGCTGACGTAGTAGCCGATTTTGAATATGCTGTCTATGATTGTACTCAACAGAAAATGGTGTGTGGTAACAGGATCAGTATTGTGAATGCCGGGGTGAGTGAACCAACGAATTTAGGGTTTCCTCTGTATGATAAGTACACCTACTACTTCGGAGTCTACTTTCCCAATAAATCAAGTTATGTTTTCTCCGAAATGGATACTTGGTTTATACTTTCATCAGTACTGCTGCTGGTAATCCTATTCTTTGGTTACTCATTACTAGTAATACTTCGGCAAAAGCGGTGGTCTGAGCTTCAGAAGGATTTTATCAATAACATGACCCACGAGTTTAAGACGCCTATTTCTACGATCAACGTTTCAGCTGACGTACTACAGGCACCGGGTATCATCGAACAGCCTCAGCGTTTAAATAACTACGCCCGGATAATTAAAGAGCAGAGTCTTCGCCTTAATGGTCAGGTAGAAAAAGTTTTGCAAGTGGCTAAACTAGAGCAACGGGCACTTTGCCTTCATACTGAGATGGTAAATCTATCTCATGAGTTACAGATTATACTGGAGGAGTTTCAAACTCGGTATCCCCAAGAAGCATCAATAGATCTGGAAGTTGAAGAAGGCATACTGATCGTAGCCGATCCTATGCATTTTAGAAATGTAGTGCAAAACCTGCTGGATAACGCTGTGAAATATAGTGACGTGACAGCCCAAATTCGCCTAGGCACCCGTACACATAAGAAAACCGTAGAAGTAGTTATTGAAGACCGGGGGAGGGGTATTCCCTCAGAATTTGTCAACAAAGTATTTCATAAGTTTGTCCGGGTCCCTACTGGCAACCAGCATGATGTAAAAGGCTTTGGATTAGGCCTCTACTACGTAGCTAGAATCTGCAAACTACATTGTTGGAAAATATCAATACAGAGTGAACTGGGAAAGGGCACTCTTTTCAAGATCGAGATGCCATTTTCCCTTGCATCATAAATAAGTAGGTAAATTGATTGAACTAAAATGACTGAAACAATTGTCCGGCAACCCGGTAATAAAGCAACCTTGCTGTATGTGGAAGACGATGAAAGTCTTCGCTACGTAACTCAAGACAATTTATCGTTGTCTAACTATCAAGTAGTGGCCTGCGCCGACGGAGAATCGGCCTTGGAGGCTTTTCAACAACACCAAATTGATCTGTGCATTATTGATGTTATGCTGCCAAAAGTTGATGGATTTGCGGTTGCAAAAAAAATCCGGCAGCTTGATAGCCAGATTCCTATTCTTTTTCTCTCGGCTAAGTGCTTAAAAGAAGATCGTATCGCCGGACTAAAGCTTGGGGCCGATGACTATATGACTAAGCCCTTCAGTATTGAAGAACTCGTGTTGAAGGTAGATATTTTCCTTCGACGGAGTAAGTCAATATCGACGAATCTTAGTCAGAATTACCAATCGCAACCTATTGGTAGCTATCACTTTAATAAAACGCAGCAACAGTTGGTTTATCAGGATGAAGTGCGAGATCTCACCCAACGCGAATCAATGCTGCTAGATTACCTAATCTCTCGTATTAACCAGGTGCTGAAACGGGAAGAAATACTGGAGACTATCTGGGGCGATGACGATTATTTTGCGGGTCGCAGCCTCGATGTTTTTATTTCTCGGTTGCGAAAATATCTTCATCAAGATTCAGCTATTGCTATTGAGAATATCCACGGAGTGGGTTTCAGGCTAGTAGTGGCCCAGTAAAGAACTACTAGCGGGTTATACAATTTCACTTAAGGGGGTGGGTAACCCATCCAGACTTTGTACATTCTTTTTCTGCTGATACTCTCTAACCCCGTCCTCTCCCTTGGTACTGGCCCAATCGGTGAGGGTGCTGCGGTTTTCTTTAAACTCCATCACCGGAACCCCAAAACCGCAGGAGGTTTGGGTTTGGTAAATATGATTTACAATAATCTGACGCGCTCCGGGCAACTCCTTAAAGTGAAGGATCAACTCCTGCCAGCGTTCGGTACTAGGTAGCACCACTTCGCCTCGTCCGTAGGTACGGAATATCTTAGGCTTCTCGCCAAATGAGCACCACATAAAGGTAATTCGTCTGTTTTCGTTGATGTGGGCTGATGTTTCGTTTCCACTTCCGGTAATATCCAGATAGGCCACTGTCTGGTTATCAATAACACGTAAGCTATCTAATCCTTTGGGGGAAAGGTTAATATGTCCGTTGGCTTGTAGGGGAGCTGTAGCCACAAAGTACATGGGCTGCTGCATAATCCACTGAATCTGCGAATCGGAAAGATGAGAGGTGAATGAGGCCATGAGAAAAAGTTATATTGAATGTGTTCGATTACCGTTACGCAAATATCTAAAGTTTGTTAATTTTGGCTTTTCCTCAATCACTATGATAGCACTCTTTCGATATACGTTATTCATAGCGGCTCTGCTACAATGCGCTCAGGTAGTATTTAGCCAATCCTCCGCATCCTTGGAAAAGCAGATCGACCAGGTTTTTCAGGAATTTTCCCAGCAGGATGATTTTCAGGGGGCTGTGTTGGTAGGGCATCAGGGAAATATTTTGTATCAACAAGCTTTTGGATTGGCCAACCGCGAATGGGATATCCCAAATACAGTTGATACTAAATTTAACCTGGCATCTATCAGCAAGCAGTTTACAGCGGCGCTAGTACTTCAGCTAGTGGAGGAGGGTAAACTGGATTTGAGCAAAACCATTTCGGACTACTTTCCCGAATACCGCCAAGATGTTGGGCAGCGAGTAACTCTTCATCAGTTACTTACCCACCAGTCTGGTATTCCAAATTATACCAGCCTGCCCTTTGTCTGGTCGGACTCACTGTACCGCCGTTACGATTCTCGCGATTTGATTCAGAAGTTTGCTAGTGGCGATCTGGAGTTTGAACCCGGTTCTCGCTATCAGTATAACAATAGCGGATATCTTATACTAAGCTTTATTATTGAGGAAGTGACCGGTCAGCCCTTTGAAGAAGTGTTCAATAAAAGAATCGCCCGACCGTTGGGACTGAAGCATACGGGTGTTGATGATCGGGAAGAAGTTTTGCCCCGACGGGCCTACGCCTACAACAAGACTTCGGCTGGCTACCAGAATGTGTACAGCATGTACATGCCCAATTTGCAGGGAGCGGGGAATCTCTACGGGACCGTGGCTGATCTTTTCCGCTGGGATCAGGCGTTGTACAATAATTCAGTGCTTTCCGATAACTCACGAGAATTGATGATGCGCCCCTATACTGACGTAAACCAACAGTGGATTCCTCCCTACGAGAACCGCTATGGCTTTGGGGTTGGCATTGCTAAGATACCGATGGTTGCAAAGAAGAATCTCAATATGGTTTTCCATAGTGGACACATCCGGGGCTTCAGCGGCTTTTATGCTCGGTTTCCCGATGAACAATATGTAGTAATTATTCTTAGCAATACCGGAGAAGTAAGCACTGCTCGTATGAACCAGATTAGCCTGGAAGTGATACAAGTACTGGAAGAATCAACGCTAGCCTCAGCCAAACCTTCCTCGACCACAAAAGCCAAAAGAAGCAAACCCGCTTCATCTAACTCTACTCAGGCCAAAAGGACTCAACCGGTTCTTGCCCCAACTATTTCTGAAAGAGATTTGGAAAAAGCTATATATTCCGCTTGGGTACAGGGTGGAGCTTCCGCGGCCATCGCGCAGTACAATCAATTAATTGAGAGCTTTCCCTATGATTATTCGGATACCCGAAAAAAGCTGAGTGCACTAACCAAGAAACTGAACAAGGAAGGAAACACCGAAAGCGCATTGGCGATTGCTGAACTGAATAGCCAAGTAAACCCCCACTGGGAAAGCTTCTCGGAATTGGCCGCCATCCATCAGCAACTCGGTCAGAAAGAGAATGCGGTACAGCATTACCAGAAGGCGATCAGTATTAACCCCAATCGTACGGAGGAAGAGCAGGCCGCTTACCAAACTGCTCAGAAAGCTTTAAAAACTCTTTTGTAGCGTGTTGGTCAACTATCTAGCTCTGGCACTCTATCTGGGGGTACTATTGCTGATTGGAGTAGTGGCGGCTGGCCAGGTAAAAGATATTAAGGACTACTACGTAGGAGGGAAAAGGCTGGGCTACTGGGTAGTAGCTTTTTCATCCCGAGCCACCGGTTCTTCGGCCTGGGCCTTACTGGGCTTAACCGGCATGGGTGCTATCTGGGGCGTATTCGCTTATTGGGTAGTATTGGGTACGGTGGCTGGGGTAGTTATTTCTTGGTTCGTCATGGGAAAACCCTTCAAACGGCTTACCGACCGTTTCGACTCCATTACCATTCCTGACTACTTAGAAAGCCGCTTTCAGGCTACTTCCCACCGCTTAAGGTTAGTGGCAGCATTCGCTCTTTCTTTCTTTGTCACCATTTATGTGAGTGCTCAGATTGATGCTACAGGAACAGCCTTTGAGTCATTTTTGGGCTGGAACTACTACACCGGGGCCGTGGTCGGATTTATGATTGTGGTGCTATACATGTCTTTTGGTGGATTTGTGGCGGTTGCCTGGTCGGATGTCTTCCAGGGATCGCTCATGGTACTAGGCCTGGTTGCCCTACCATTGATTATGCTAACTAACACCCCAGCCAATCTGGTTGATGAGATCAGAAACATCGATCCAGATTTGCTAAGCTGGTGGGGACCAGGTGGGTTTACTGCTTTGAATCTGGCTAAGATCGTCGGTTTTGTCATGATTGGGCTGGGCTACCTGGGTTCCCCCCAATTATTTGTTCGCTATATGTCCATAAAAAGTGATGCTGAGATAGATAAAGGAAAGTGGGTTTCGGTTTCACTTACCTTTATTATGAACTTCTCAGCAGTGACTTTAGGCATTCTAGGCCGCTACCTCTTTACTGATACTGGTCAAGACCCCACTGAGGTTTTAGGGAATGGGGGGCAGGAGGTGTTGATTTACTCCGCGAATCAGTTGCTGCCCACTATCCTGAGCGGATTCTACATCGCAGCGGTACTTTCAGCGATTATGTCCACGATTGATTCATTACTAGTGCTGGCATCCAGTGCCGTGAGTAGGGATCTTTATCAGAAAGTATATCATCCTGAACTTTCCGATCAGCAGATAGCCTCTTTTTCCAAAAAAACCACCTTAGTATTATCCATAGTGGCCCTGGGCGTGGCGTTGGTGGTGGCGCTGCTTTCACCAACTCGAACCATATTCTGGTTTGTGATTTTTGGCTGGTCGGGTATTGCCGCTACTTTTTGTCCTATGATGATACTATCTCTCTTCTGGAAAAAATATACCGAACAAGGTGCTCTGGCTTCTATGGTGACCGGATTTATTAGCGTGCCTTTCTTTAAGTTTGTAGCTACGCAATGGGAAGTAGTAGGACCCTACTTCGCGAACACGGCTGAATTGCTTCCTTCTTTCATTCTTTCCATGCTGATAGGTTACATCGTAAGCATTCGGGAACACTTATCTTAAAAGGGCCAATTCCTTACATTCACTATAAAAGGAAGCTCAATTTTCTTCGTTATACCTAAAAAGTTTGCTCACAAGAGTAAAACCTTTATACCAGCTAAATAATCAGCCTTTTTTAAGAAATAAATATTTGATAATCGAAGAAATTTACTGATATTGAATTAAAAATGTACAAAAATTTGGATAAATAATACATAAGTACTATTTTGCATAGAAATAGTTAAATAATCTACCAGCTATGGATAATTTGTATTCCTTTCATAAGTTGTCGCTTGAAGAAAGAACTCAGTATGTTTTAGGTAACGGTCAGTTATTATGCAGTCGCTACTTCGCCGGACGAAAAGTATTCTTGTACTACACCGGCCGCTTCTACGCTGAAATCTGGTTTGACACCCGTAAGAGCAAAGTCTCTAATATTATTCCTTTTACCACAACTAAGTGTTTAAAGCCTTACTTAGACCTAATCGACATTCAGGACGCTTTTGTTTGTTGATGATATAACCGGCTGGGGAGTTGTTAGGAGCTATACGATTTAGCTTACTGCCAGGCATCCCTGCTGGTTATAGTATAAGTCTCCCTGATCTAGCATCTCTTTTACTACACTCAACACTAACCCTTCTTCCTGCCCTGCCAGTTTCTGAAATAAGACATCCGGCGGGGTAGGATTCTTTCCTAAATATTTCGTAATCTGCTGTCTAAGTTCTATTTCGTCAGAAACTGGTAGTTTTTTTCGCTTCTGTTTCTTTCGTCGCAGACAGTGATCACACACTTCACAGTCAACCGGGTAGTTCTCGCCGAAATACGCCAGTAAAAGTTGGGTACGGCATCGTACCGGGTGGGCCACGTAATGGATAACGGCTTGCACCTTTTCGGCATACTGCTGCTTCTTTTCCTTTAACTTCTTCTCGGTGAGCGGCAGTTGTTGCGCATTGTGGCGGGGAGTCATGAATACCAGTTGAGGCCGATCCTTGCGAGGCTGATAGGTTACAATCTCCCGCTCGTGCAAATTCTTGAGCTTTTTAATGACGTCATTTACCGAGGTTTGCAGCAATTGGGCTAGCTGCGACTCGGAAATCGTGACGAAATTGACGTAGAGTTCACCGCCGTATACCCGAAGTAAATTGCTTAAGAGCGGGTCTAAAGCTGCGTTAGCAATTTTGAATTTATACAACTCCTGGTATTCAACCTTAATGTGAACTGTGGAAGCCTGAAAGAAATTTTCATTCAATTGCAGTAGTCCTTCTTCAGCCAACCGTTTTATTGCGTGATACACTGAGATTGGATTGAGTTGATAGGTATCCGAAAAGTCGGTCAGATCAAAATTGTAGCTGGATAAATAGCTGCTGCCTACCGCCACTTTCAAATAATTGGCAATATTCTGGTAAACCCCGCGAATGAATTCAGCAGAGGGAAATGAGATTTCAATTCGTTTTTCCAGAGTGTCCAGATCATTTTGGTCGTAAAGGACTACGGCGTAAGCCTTTTTCTCATCGCGTCCCGCTCGCCCCGCTTCTTGATAGTAGGCTTCTAGGGTGTCGGGCAAGTCAACGTGCACTACTAACCGGACATTGGGCTTGTCAATACCCATCCCGAAGGCATTGGTGGCTACAATCACCCTGGTTTTATCCTGAATCCAGGCATCCTGTCGGGCAGCTCGTTCCTCAGTGGTTAAACCAGCATGGTAATAATCAGCTGAAATACCTTTGGCCTGCAGTTTTTTAGCGATAAGGCGAGTGCGTTTACGACTTCGGACGTATACTACCGCTGTGCCCGGTACTCCTTCCAACGTTTTTAGCAACCGTCGGTCTTTGTCTTCTTCGTAAAAGGCGGAATAGGAAAGGTTAGCCCGGGCAAAGCTCTTCTGAAATACGCGGGAGCGGCGGAAATTTAGCTTATCCTGAATATCCTGCTTTACTACTGCAGTAGCTGTAGCGGTGAGGGCGACTACATTCACATCTGGAATCTCAGCCCTGAAATCGGAGATTTGCAGGTAAGGTGGGCGGAAATCATAGCCCCATTGCGAGATACAGTGAGCTTCATCTACGGCGAGTAGCCCGATCATCATCCTTCGGGCTCGCTCCAGGAACAATTCGGTTTTCAGCCGCTCGGGCGAAACGTACAGAAACTTCACATTGCCGTAGACGCAGTTATCCAGATGGAAATCAATCTCCCGGGCACTCATTCCCGAATAGATGGCAACGGCAGGTATGCCCCGTTTTTTTAACTGCTCAACTTGATCTTTCATCAGAGCAATTAATGGGGAGATAACAATGCAGACCCCTTCGCGCATTAAAGCCGGTACCTGAAAGCAGATACTCTTTCCACCACCAGTGGGCAACAGGGCCAGCGTATCATGATGCGCGAGTACCGCATCGATAATGTCTTCTTGCAGGGGGCGGAAGGCTGAATAGCCCCAGTATTGCTGAAGAATGGCGTGGGCAGACATGGTAGTAAGCTTTGCCGAAATATACCTATTTATCTGCTACTTTACTCTTCCACTACTGCGCCACCCGATAGGGCTGAAGAAACCTGAAAGAAGCCCAAGGGAGGATTGTCTGGGTTGGTAATGTTTCTGAGATTGGTAGTAGGGTTGCGAGGAGGCCCACTAAACAGGCCGCCATCATTGAAGAGCAACTCTTGTAACTGGGAATAATAATCAAATATGACCGGATTGAGGCTGTACATTTCAATACGTACACTATCTCCCAACTCGAAAGCATAATTGGCTAATTGTAAAGTGTCAATCTGCTCGTTCAGAAATTCGTCGCTTTGAACCAGAATATCTTCCCGGGAATTGTACAATGAGTCATCTTCGTAGATTAGAAACCGATAATAATTGATACCTCGTTCTTTGGGGGTTCGGCCGCTGAAGAAAAAATAATAACCATCGTCTAAAAAAAGTAAGTCCTCCAAGTAGCGATAGGTAAATGAATCTACTTCGGCCACCGGTAACACCGTACCTGATCCTTCAAAAATTTCATTATTGTATTCTACCGAAAGAGTGTAAGCGCTTCCAGAGTCAATAGGAATATCATTGTTAACATAAAGCCCAGGCGAATTTTCCAGTTCCACCAAATTGTAAAGCTGCTGAGTGCTATCGTCCCGAATGGTTACAGTAGCAGAAGACACCGGATTACTCACGTCGGTATCATAATAATTACCAGTAGTACTTAAGGATACCTGGGCACCGTTTTGCTCCAGAGATTCTTCCCAATAGGTAACAAATCCCTCAATCACTAATCTGGGATCATCATTAGGCAAATCAAGCGTAATTTCTTCGCGGCAGGCAACCGAAAGGAGTAACAGAACGATACTTAGTACGGGGATGTAACGCATGCTACTTAAAATTTAAAATTGTAGGTGACAGACGGGATAAAGCGGAACAGATAAGTTTTAATGGAGCCGGGTTCTTGGGAAGTGATTGGCTCTTCATCATCTCCCGGATCAAAACTTATATCATCGTTATACACATCTTCAAAGGTGATTACAAAAGGGTTTTTGCGCCCGTACAGGTTATATACGGAAAAACTCCAGCTATTCTTCCACCGTCTTTCGTCATTTTTCTTTCCATCCAAAACGACCGAAACATCAAAACGATGGTAGTCGGGCATACGGTAGGCATTGCGCTCCCCTGGGTCGTAGTACGGAACCGAAAGACCATTCAGGTTATATCGCCCTGCCGGAAAAGATACGGCGGTACCAGTACTATATACCCAGTTACCTGACAGTGACAGCCGCGGATTAAGCTGATGCGTTAGTACCAATGCAATGTCATGAGTACGATCAAAGCGGGCATTATACGGTCGTCCATTATTAATTTCAGGAACTTGTAAGCGACTACGCGAAAGGGTATAGGCAATCCATCCAGTAGTGCGGCCTACATCTTTTCGTAGTAGAAATTCTGCTCCGTATGCACAGCCCCGACCAATGGCAATTTCGGTTTCCAGATTATCGTTGAGTAAGATATCAGTACCGGTCCGGAAGTCGATGATGTCGTTCATCCACTTGTAGTAGACTTCAACCGAGGCCTCAATAGTATTCTGCCGGAGGTTCTGAAAGTAGCCCAGCGCTAACTGATCGCCTACCATCGGAGGAATGTAGGTATCGGCCGGAATCCAGCGGTCAATGGGTAAGCCCGCAGTGGCATTAGAAGCAATCTGTACGTACTGCCGCATCCGATTATAGGAATACTTTATCGACTTTTCACTTCCTAGCAGGTATCGCATTCCGAAGCGAGGTTCAGCTCCGTGGTACGTCTGAATGTTTTCCAGTCGCTCATACTGTTCTTCACCAACAATGGTTTCGTCGGACCTGGGTTCATCTTCAGCGTACTGAAATACAGTTCCCGGCCCAATCTGTTGAAATAGGGAATAGCGAAGTCCGTACTCCATGGAGATACGGGGGCTAATTTGATGGTTATTGCCGATGAACACGGCATGCTCCATAGCGAACTTATTTTCTAGGATGAGGGGAGTAAAGTTGATGCCTTCACCTCGCGGAATAATTTCAGCGGGTTCGAAAACAAAGTGGGAGAAGTGATACCCAAAGTCAATAGATGACTTGGGGGAAGGAAAGAAATTTCCGTCGAACTTGGCACTATATTCTTTCAATTGAGAAGTCCAGGTGAACTCAGCCGTTTCGGCATCAATATCGAAACCGTAATCAAAGTTGCTGTAGACTAGCGTAGTATTGAAAAATAGTTTATCAGAAAACAGATGATTCCAGCGTAGGGTAGAAGTAGCGTTTCCCCAATCCAGCCCAAACTGATCTTCAATGCCAAATCTATCTAATCCAAAGTAACCGGATAGAAAGATGCGGTTCTTTTCATTGATAGTATAATTGGCTTTGGCGTTGAGATCGTAAAAGAATAGGGTATTGTTTCTTACATCTTCATTTCCAAAAGCCCGCAAGAATACGTCGGCGTAGGTACGTCGCCCCGAAATAATAAACGAAGCTTTATCCTTTTTAATAGGACCCTCTACCGTGAGACGACTAGAGATACTTCCAATCCCACCCGAAACTTGAAAGTCCTTGTTGTTACCCTCCTTCATCTGTATGTCCAGAATAGCCGATAGCCGGCTTCCGTACCGGGCGGGAATTCCCCCTTTATAGATTTCAATATTTTTAATGGCGTCAGGATTGAACACTGAGAAGAAACCCAGAAAGTGAGAGGGATTATAGACCGTAGCCCCGTCTAGTAATACTAAGTTTTGATCGGCTGATCCGCCTCGGACAAATAGACCTGTGGTTCCTTCGCCCGCACTGATTACGCCCGGTAGTAGCTGAACAGTTTTGAGAATATCAACCTCGCCAAATAAAGCAGGTAATCGTTGAACCTTCTCTATTTTCAGATTATCCCGACTCATGGCTACATCTTTCACGTTAGCGTCGGGGGCCTCGGCCGAAACTATTACTTCCTGCAACTGAACGTCCTGCGAAACCAGTTCTAGACTCAGCGTTTGATCAGAAGTTAGATTCAATGGTACCTTCTTAGGTTGGTAGCCAAGGTAGGATATGATCAGATTATATTCCCCCTCAGCTAGGGTGAGGGAATAAAACCCGTATATATTGGTGGTAGTGCCTACTCCCGAGCGCTCTTCAATCGCGATGGTAGCTCCAATTAGGTCTTCACCACTGGAAGAGTCACGGATATACCCACTTACAGTGAAAGAGGATTGGCAATAAACAACAATAGGAAAGAGGATGCCTTGGAAGAGGAATCCGAAAAATAACCGTGGCATTACTTCTTCGTGAGTTTGCAGATTCTAACGACACATAGGTGTTTATGTTCAGAAAAAGAGCCAGAATGTCGTCAGGCAACCTGAAGTTTAGATTTGTAGGGAGGTTGACATAGGGCAAAGCTGCATTCTAGTTCAGAATAAGTCTCTTGTTTGGCTTGTTGGAAAGCGGCTTCCCACAGCTCATCGCGCAGCTGACCTTCTTGTTTGTACAGTAAGTACAGCCCTTCCAGTCGGGCCAAAGTTCCAGTTATTTGATGATTAAGTCGCGATATAATTTCGTTTAACTCTAGCTCAGAGTTCAGTGAAGATGACATAGTCAAGCTGTTAATTTTTAATGAAGATATAGCATCAATCGTATAAAAAGGCCACTAATTCGGCAGGTGGGAATTATTGCCCGGTCAGAATGCTTCATTTAGCGATAAGTGGATATATATTATAATAACAAATTCTACATTATGTCTAAAGCAAAAACAGGCGACACTGTGCAAGTACACTACACTGGAACCTTAGACGATGGCTCTCAGTTTGATTCTTCACGGCAAAGAGACCAACCGCTAGAGTTTACATTGGGTCAAGGACAAATGATTCCTGGCTTCGAGAAAGCTGTGGATGGAATGGAAGTAGGTGACAGCAAGCAAGTGAAAATTCCCAGCCAAGAAGCTTATGGTGAGAAGAAACCGGAAATGATTATGGAAGTTTCTAAGGGGGACTTTCCTCCTAATATCACTCCTGAAGTCGGACAGCAATTAGCAGTGAACACCCAGGGCAGACAGGTCCCGGTAGTAATTACTGAAATGCGAGAGGATACCGTTGTATTGGATGCCAATCATCCGCTGGCCGGCCAAGACCTTACGTTTGATATAGAGTTGATGAATATTGTGTAAAATTTTTGCCTAATTTCAAACTAACCGAAGAAAAGCTTGTATTACTAGTACAGGCTTTTCTTTTATTAGGCAATGATAGTAAGCGTATTTTATATGAAAGTAACCCTTTCATAGTTTCAGCCGTAGACCTAAACGATATACGACCAACCCAGCAATGGATACGAAACAAATTACATCAATTCTACAATTTTTTGCGGAAGCCCTGAAGCATGAGTACTCGCTTCCCGATTTGGAGGACATTGTGGCAAATGTTTGCCCAACTTGTCCTACTTCGGTTGAAGATTTCATTGGCGACTTGTCTGAGGCCGGGGAACGTATGCAGTTGGTGTTCATCTCTAACAGTATCGAGAAAGAGAAATTTGAGAAGTTTGTCAGGGATACTGATTTTCCCATTTTGTTATTTCAGCGTGATGCAGACAACAATTACCAACCAGTTGTAATTCGGTTAAACGAAAAGCTAAGTCAGGAAGCGAGCATTGTACGGGATAATGGGCGAAATCATCCGGTGAATCTGGAATCGCTGGCGGGGGAGCTTTTTTTGAATGAGGAGGAAGAGGTTGTATTCGTTACAGCTTTCCCCTTTCATAGCATGGTGAGTAAGACGGACCAGGGTGATAGGCATCCCACTCCGGTTCAGCGGTTTATCCAGCTCTTAGAACCAGAAAGGAAGGACATTGTATACGTTTATATCTACGCCATCGCTGTTGGTATTGTCAGCTTATCCCTGCCACTAGGGACCCAGGCCATCGTAGGGTTCATTTCGGGAGGCATGTGGTTCAATTCAGTAGTGCTGCTCATTGCGTTGGTGCTCGTTGGTATACTAATTTCGGGGGTACTGCAAATTATGCAGATTTCTATGGTAGAGGTTTTACAACGCCGAGTCTTTGCCAAAACTGCATTTGAGTTTGCCTACCGGGTGCCTAAGATAAATGCTGAGGCGCTGTTTAAGTACCACACCCCGGAATTAATCAATCGGTTCTTTGATATTCTGACTATCCAGAAAGGGTTGCCTAAACTACTGATTGATCTCTCAACGGCATTGCTACAGATACTCTTCGGGTTGATTCTGTTATCTTTTTACCACCCCTTCTTCGTATTCTTTGCGCTATTCTTGGTCGCGATTCTGGTGCTTATCTTTTACTTCACAGGAGCCAAAGGGCTGGAATCATCCATTGTTGAGTCTAAATATTTATATAAGGTTGCCTTCTGGCTAGAAGAGCTAGCCCGGGCCCTTACCTCTTTTAAGGTGGCAGGTACTACCCGCCTACCTATGAAAAAGGCCGACTACAACATTAATCAGTATTTGCTTCACCGAAAAGTACACTTTGGGGTACTGATCCGGCAGTTTTCATTTATTGTTCTATTCAAAGTACTAATTACAGGAGGAGTACTTGTCCTCGGTACATTATTAGTCATTGATCGGCAAATTACATTGGGTCAATTTGTAGCAGCCGAAATTATCATCGTGTTAGTGCTAGGGGCAGTTGAGAAGATTATTATCAACCTGGATACAGTATATGATGTTCTTACAGCGGTAGATAAGATCGGACACGTAACTGATTTGCCGCTGGAGAATCAAACCGGGGTACGGTTGCCAGAGAAGTACTTTGAGAAAGGTATCAATATTGATATTAAAGATTTAACCTATTCATATCCTAATAATCCACGACCGGCATTAAAGAATATTAACCTGACGTTTAAGCCTGGCGAAAGAATTTGTATTACTGGCTACTCCGGCAGTGGTAAGTCTACATTGGTTAATATTGTAGATGGCATTTATTCTGGCTACAAAGGAGTAGTTACTTATAACAATGTTTCGCTGAGCGATATTGATATGGGCTTTTTGCGGGACAATATTGCTAAGAACGTTTCTCAAGAAGATATTTTCGACGGTACGGTGCTGGAGAATATTCTGGTGGGTAAACCAAATTCCAATTATCAAACCGCAATAGAGGCTATAGAGGCGGTAGGTGCCAGCGAAGATATACAGCGATTGCCTAACGGACTTCATACCCCGTTGGTGAGTGGAGGTAAAACACTTTCTACTGGGCTAGCTAATAAAATAACTCTGGCGCGTTGCATTGCCAAACGGCCAAAAGTAATCATCCTGAACGATTTCTTCTACTACTTTGAGCATTCTGAGAAGGAAAGACTCATTCGCTACCTGACAGACCCTAAGCATAGTTGGACATTGATTACAGTTTCAACTGATCCGATTATTTTAACTAATTGTACCCGAGTGGTAGTGTTGAAGGAAGGCGAGATTGTATCAGAAGGGTCTTTGGAAGATGTAAGCAAAAACCCATACTTTCAGAAAATTATCGATCACGAAGTGCGACCACTTACTTCTTAATCTAAAAAATGAGAAAAGCTATTTTCAAGCAGCCTGAGTATCTTTCTCAGCTAGAATCCATGAATGTTTTGCAATCTCCCCGGGCGGGTAGAGTGTTGGCAAAGTGGCTGGGCGGAATCGGCATCTTTTTGCTGATGGTGTTGTTTTTGCCCTGGCAGCAGAATATCAATGCTACGGGTGAGGTGACAGCCCTTTCCCCCGAAAATCGTCCCCAAACCATTCAAAGTGCTATTCCGGGCCAGATTACAAACTGGCTGGTCAACGAAGGGGAATATGTGCAGGAAGGAGATACTATTTTGACTATTCGTGAGGTTAAAGATAAATTTTTTGACCCACAACTATTGCAGCGTCTTGGTGCTCAAATTGATGCTAAACAAGCAAGTATTGCTGCCAAACAACAAAAAGCAGAGGCCCTAGAGCGTCAGATAGCTGCACTACGTGATGCCTGGAAGCTTAAACTGGACCAGGCTCGGAACAAGGTAACCCAGAACGAACTGAAGGTAATCAGTGATAGTACCGATTTTGTGGCCGAGAAAGTGAACACTAGTATCGCAAAGAATCAGTTTGAGCGGCAGCAGACCCTCTACGATGAGGGATTGAAGTCATTAACTGAGCTACAGCAGAAAGAGCAAAAATATCAGCAGGCTCAGGCTAAACTGATTTCCACTGAAAATAAGTACTACACTACCCAAAATGAGTTAATCAACGCTCAAATTGAGTTAAACTCTATTGATGCTGATTACGCTGAGAAAATTAGTAAAGCTCAGTCTGATCTAAGTCTTACTCGGGCGGAACTATTTGAAGCCGAAGGAGATCTTGTAAAACAACGCAACGAATACGCTAATGTGGAAGTACGGCAGGGCCGCTACTCAATTATTGCCCCTCAGGACGGATTTGTAGTAAAGGCTTTAAAGACTGGTATTGGCGAAACCATCAAAGAAGGTGAGGGAGTAGTTACCGTTATGCCTCGCAATCCGGATAAGGCAGTAGCATTATACGTTAAACCAATGGATGTGCCTTTGTTGGAAGTGGGGCGACATGTTCGATTAGAATTTGATGGTTGGCCCGCCCTACAGTTCTCTGGTTGGCCCAGCGTAGCAGTTGGTACTTTTGGCGGCATTGTCCAGGTAATCGATTTCGTGGAAACTGACAATAAAGAAGGCAAGTACCGAATACTAGTGACTCCTGACCCAGCTAATGATGGTGACTGGCCTGAGCAGTTACGTTTAGGCTCGGGAGTGCAAGGGTTTGCCATGCTTAATGAAGTGCCGCTTTGGTACGAACTATGGCGACTGTACAACGGCTTCCCACCGAGTTTGGAGGAAGAAACCAATACTAAAGCCACTGAGTTGAAAACTGCTTCCAAATAGGAAATTCTTATTGTTATGCATTTTCAGTCTCGAAATACAAGTAAAAAACTGAAGTTTCATAAAGTAATCCTCAGTGGATTTTTGGGATGTTTGCTACTCCTGCTCGTTCCGGCAAAAAACAGTTATGCGCAGCAGGATACACTGGCTCCCGCAGATCTAGCATTTACACTGGAGGAGTTCTTTGCTCATATTCTGACTCAGCACCCAATTGTTCGAAGAGCTAATCTGTTTGACGATGCAGCTTTTCAGGAGTTACGCATGGCTCGGGGGATGCTAGATCCCACCATTCAATCTGATTTTGATATCAAAGATTTTAAAGGGACGCGTTACTATAATCGTTGGGATAGTAGGTTGAAAATTCCGATGTGGTTTCCGGCTGACTTGGAGGTAGGTTACGAGCAGAATGCTGGTGAGTACTTAAGCGATGAACTCGAGAACACTGAAAATGGATTAATTTATGCCGGTGTCTCGCTTCCAGTAGGGCGGGGACTGTTTATCGACCGCCGAAGAGCAGCTATCCGCCAGGCTCAGTTTATGCAGGATTTAGCTGAAGCAGATCAGATTAAAGAAATTAATAAACTATTGTTTAGCGCGGCTAAAGCCTACTGGGATTGGTACTATGCCTACCGCCAGTACGTCATTATCAGTGAGGTGGAAGATGTGGCTTTGCGTAGGTACAATGGGGTGGTACAGCAGGTAATTAACGGCGATGTTGCTCCTTTTGACTCTTTAAAAGCCTTTATCAACTACCAGGAGCGAGATGTTCAGCGTGTACAGGCTCAACTGGAATTAGAAAATGCTCGATTGGCTGTAGCGGTTTTCCTGTGGTCAGCCACCGATGAAGATGGTTCTCAGGTACTTCCATTAGAGTTAGCCGAAAGTACCGTACCGATTATGGATGAAGGTGAAGAGGTTAGTATTGAAGTGCTAGCCGCTTTGCAGGAGCTGGCAGCAGAAGCTCACCCTGAGCTAAGAAAACTGACGGCCAAATTTCAGCAAACCGAGATTGAACGTCGTTTAGCCCGGGAATTTTTAAAGCCGGAAATCAATCTAAAATATAATTTCTTGACCGAATCTATTGCTGGCAGCGGTTCCTCAGGCAGTAACGGAAACGGCAATGGTGAACAGTTTTTCTTTAACGATTATAAAGCGGGAGTGCAGTTTTACTTCCCACTGTTTCTTCGTAAAGAACGCGGTAAACTAGCTCAAACTAATATCAAGCTGGAGCAGATTTACTTTGAGCAGTCCTATCAGCGACAACTGATCGCTAACGGGGTGCTAACCACTTACAATACTATTGAGAATCTGAAACAGATTATCCTTCAGCAAACCAACATGGTTGACTTTTACGGGCAGTTGTTGGATGGTGAATTGAGAAAATTTGAGTTTGGGGAGAGTTCTATCTTTCTGATCAATACCCGCGAAACAGAGCTCCTAGACGCCCGCATTAAGCTGTTGAAGTTTCAGACTCAGCGGGAAAAATCTAAGGCCGAGCTTTTCTACGAAGCAGGAGTACCCAACCTAAGCCTGGCAACTACAGAAGGGGCTGAATAGTCTTCCCTAATAAACGGTCTGTTTGCATCTTATCCTGCTAAATGGCAACAATACTTTTCGTTTTGTTGACTTCGGTATTGCCAATCTCAATAATAAAAAAATTGGATTTGTAATCGGACAGGTCAAGCTCTTTGCGTAAAAAGCCGCGAATTCGAACATCATCTTCATACAAGAGATTCCCAATAACGTCGTACACCTTTATGCTCAAGTCAGTACGAAGGCCGCCTTTTATATTAATCTGAAATTTACCCGGTGATACGGGTTGTAGTTGAAAGTCAAAAGACTGATTTAGAATGTTCCGGGTATACTGAATACGATTCTCTACCGGCGATGTAGATGGAATGAATAGCGAAGAATCTAACGATGAACGAATAGAATCGGTAGTTTGCGTAAATCCGGAATGGCAAATACCAAAGAACATTAACGCAACGACAATACCTAGGGTAGGAAAAGCACCCTTTATCTTATCGCAGTCAGTATGAAACATTTCCGAATATATCATTTTGTTAGTAGTCACCCAATTTAGGGTAAAGTTTGTTTTTGGTACCGGTACCAATAGTTGTTTCTGAATATATGTAGAAAATTTTCGGTAAGAAGTAAATGATCCGGGCTTACATTATTTGGAAGCAGCATCTCTTTTATTTCGTTATCATAAAGCCCGACTAACTCTATCTTTTCACTGTCTGTGAAATACAAATTGTTCTTCAAAAACCTGACCGGCTTTTCAGTTTCAATAGAAAGCTTTGACAAGTAGTTGCCATACAAATCCAGAATAATCACCTGCTGGCTGAATTGAATATACAAGCGGTTCTGATATTCGTGTAAGGATAAAATGATGCTACTGGGCTGAAGGTACCATTGTAGCGAAGTGGAAAGTACGGTCTGGTCTAGGACGGGATTATATTTGATCAATAGCCGTTCGGAATTTACGTACCACACATGCTGATCGGCGCCCAGAAAGGCATTGCCTAGCACTGTTTCTGGTAAGGTGACATGTGATACTTCGTTTAAATTCTGGTCAATGATTAATAGGGATTGCTGAAACGGGAAATAGGCTTGTGTACGTAGCATTTGCCAGGTAAATAAGTCAGGAGGTTCCTGCCCAGAAGGCTGAAAGGCTCGCAGACTATCACCGGCTTCGGAAAACTGAAGAATACCTCCCTCTGAGGTAGAGAAATAGATTCTGCCCGATAAATCAACTGCCACCGAACTGGGGGTTAGAGTGGCAATACTATCTACCAAAGTCCACGATTGAGCCCCAAGGTTGACACTAAACAGAAATACCAGTAGCAAACTAGCTAGTAAATTTGTGTAGTTTAAAGCTCTGCCCATCGTAAACTCCATAGGTTCGTTCGGTGATCCATTCACCTAAATTATAATAACGACTATTTTCGGTTACTGGTATTTCTAACGGAAGATGACGATGGCCAAAGACGTAATAGTCATGATGCCGTTGAGACTCTACTTCAACACAGTACTGATAAATCCACTCGTATTCTTTACCCCGAAAGGATTCGTCTTTCTTTTCGTTAGATTCCCGGCTATTCCGTGACCAAGCATCAGCCAGAAATATTCCCAAATCGGGATGAATCAGGGAAAAGAGTTGCTGACCGATAGGGGAAGTAAATATTTTCTTAAGCACTTTATAGGTACGATCACCCGGCCCCAAACCATCGCCGTGCCCTAAGTGGATATAGTGTTGATCTACCTTGACTGAAACTGGTTGGCGAATTACCGGTATTCCGAGTTCTTGTTCAAAATAGTTAAACATCCACAGATCATGATTCCCCGTGAAAATAAATAGTTTGACGTCATTCTCTACCAATTTCACCAATCTACTCTGAAAGTACAAAAAGCCTTTAGGGACTACCCGCCGATACTCAAACCAAAAATCAAATAGGTCGCCTAGCAAGAAAACAGCGTAGGCATCATCTATAGTAGAATCAAGCCATTGCTTGATAGCCACTTCTCGCTCTCGGCTTTGCTTAAAGTTAGGGGAGCCTAAATGGAAGTCAGAGGCAAAATATATTTTTTTGTGAGGGGGTAGGTGGATATCGGGTAGTTGTTCCGAGTTTTGCATATCGGAGGCAAAAGTAAGCAAATGGCATAAAAAAAGGGCTGAAATACAGCCCTTCACTTATATTAAGCTCAAATTATGGATTTTCCTTTTCGGTGGTTGAGTGCTCCTCTACCGGTGTGGTGTCTGCATCAGACTTAGCCTCAGAACCGTTTGCAGAAGGCTCCTGCTTTTCGTCGTTCTCAGCCGCTTCCTTTTTGTCAGAATCGCTACCCTGCGTATACTCCTGATAGTGCGTTGGACGGCTAAATGGTCGTTTCCCAATTAATCGCTCTAAATCATTCTGGAATAATATCTCTTTGTCTAACAATTCCTTGGCCAATGTATCCAGTTGCTCTCGCTTGTCGATCAAAAGTTGCTTGGTACGTTCATAGGCCTGGGTGATTAGCTTGCGCACTTCCTCGTCAATCGTTTGAGCCGTGGCTTCTGAATAAGGCTTGGTAAAGTTATAGTCAGGCTGCTGAGAATCGTAGAACGATACATTGCCCAACTTCTCATTCATACCGTATACGGTAACCATGCTGTAGGCCATTTTAGTAATACGCTCCAGATCGTTCTGAGCACCGGTTGAGATTTTGTCAAACACCACTTCTTCGGCCGCCCGGCCACCTAGGGCCATACACATCTGGTCTAGCATCTGCTCAGTACGGTACAGGAATTGCTCTTTTGGCAGATACTGTGCGTAACCAAGGGCCGCTACTCCACGGGGTACGATACTCACCTTTACTAAAGGATCAGCGTGTTCCAGGAACCATCCGGCTATGGCGTGTCCAGCTTCATGAAAAGCTACTATTTCTTTCTCTTCCGGAGAAATAATCTTGTTTTTCTTCTCCAAACCACCAATCACCCGGTCAATAGCATCCTGAAAATCTTTGGGCTCAATCACCTTCTTGTTTTTACGAGCAGCAATCAGGGCGGCTTCGTTACAGATATTGGCGATTTCAGCCCCGGCAAATCCGGGAGTTTGGGCCGCTAACTTTTTAGGGGCTACTTCCTTAGAAATTTTCAGGGGTTTCAAATGAACCTTGAAGATAGCCTCACGGCCAACAATATCTGGTTTATCAATTGCAATCTGACGGTCGAAACGTCCGGGTCGTAAGAGTGCTGAGTCGAGCACATCGGGGCGGTTGGTTGCCGCAAGAATAATTACTCCCGAGTCAGTAGAAAAACCATCCATCTCGGCGAGTAGCGAGTTTAGGGTGTTTTCCCGCTCATCGTTAGAACCGGGCATAGCTCCTTTTCCCCTGGCTCGACCTACCGCGTCAATCTCATCAATGAAGATAATACAGGGTGCTTTTTCTTTTGCTTGTTTGAAAAGGTCGCGTACCCGGGCAGCACCTACCCCAACGAACATTTCTACAAAGTCTGATCCAGATAAGGAAAAGAAAGGAACACCAGCTTCTCCCGCTACGGCTTTGGCTAGTAAGGTTTTACCAGTTCCGGGTGTACCGATTAGTAAGGCACCCTTAGGAATTTTACCTCCCAGATTGGTATACTTGGATGGGTTCTTTAAGAAATCTACAATCTCCCGTACTTCTTCTTTAGCCTCATCCAGTCCTGCCACATTGTCGAAGGTAACGTTTACCTTGTTTTCAGCATCAAATAGGGCTGCTCGGGACTTACCAATATTAAATATCTGTCCACCGGGTCCGCCACCACCGGCCATCCGGCGCATTAGGAACCAGAATCCAAACAAAATCAGAAACAGGAATCCCCAGTTTAATAGGAAACTAGTTATATCGGATCGTTCTTCTACCTGGTAGCCGATACGATCACTTTCGTCAACACCCTCTTGAGCCTTCTCAAAGTTTTTATCAAAAATCTCAGGATTTGCTATTTTTAGCTTGTAATGAGGGCCAGAAGCTACCGGCGAAAGCGGGCTGCGCTCTTCCAGTTCGTTACGGTACTGTGGCTGTTGCAGGGCTTCCTGCTTTAGCGTAATCTCTACCAAATTTTGGTTGGATACCAACGTAACTTCTCGTACATCGCCTTCACTCAACATCCGATCAAAGCGGCGTTGAGTAATATCAATGGTCGAATTACTTTTGTTGAAATAAGTAACCCCTAAGATCAGTGCCAATAGGGTTACAATAATCCATATTTGGTAATTGGGCCGTTGCGGGGGCTTCGGCATCATTTTTTTCTTCTTAGAATCTGCCATTTATATGTTAATCTCCTAATATACGTCTCTTTGCTATCAAACTTTTAGCAATAGATAGCCGCATAGTGTATAAAATGCAATTTAGTTAAACTTAACTATGAACGTAACTCTTTCTTACAAAGTTTTGACGGAGGCGCCAGAATCAACTGAGGTTATTTTTGCATCTCCCCAAAGTTCTTCTAAGGCATAAAACTCCCGGCGGTCGCGCTTGAAAATATGAGCCACTACTGATACATAGTCTAATAGGATCCACTCTCGGTTTTCTTTTCCCTCGCGGTGCCAGGGAAAATCGCCTGAGCGTTGTTTTACTTCTTTTTCTACCGAATCAGCAATAGCGTCAAGTTGGGTGTCGGAATTACCGGAACAGATGACAAAGAAATCGGCTACTGCGGTTTTTACTTTTCTTAAATCCAGTATTACAATATCTTCGGCTTTCTTCTCCTGCATACCAAACACAATCAGATCACTTAGTCCCTTTGAATTCATTCAGTTATCGTTCGTTTTATTTAGACGAATTTACAATTTAAATATTCTATTTTGGAATCATTATCTTTAACAACGACCCAATTTGGCAAACAGTTATTCTACTATCCTAGCTGCGGTTCTACCAATCAAATTGCCTCTCAACTGATCCGGGATAAACAAGCTGAACACGGTGCTTTGGTTTGGACGGATCATCAAGTGGCTGGTCGGGGGCAACAGAACAAAAGTTGGGAATCTGAAGCAGGACAGAATATTGCTGCCTCCTTAATTGTATATCCCCAGTGGTCGGTTAGTCAACAATTTTACTTAAATATGGCGGTTTCTTTAGCTATTCGGGAAGCAATCCAGCACTTTTTATCGGATTTAGTTTTGATTAAATGGCCCAATGATATTTTTATCCAGGATAGAAAACTAGTCGGAATTCTCATTCAGAACAGCTTAATGGCCGATAAAATTCATACCTCAGTGATTGGAATGGGAATAAACGTAAACCAGCAAGAGTTTTGTGCACCTCGAGCTACTTCTCTAGCGAAAGAAATTGATCAGCAATTCTCCCGGGGGGAGATACTTAATCTCGTACTAGTACGCATGGAAAGCCGCTACCAACAACTACTTTCGCAAGACTATGTTAGTATCAAGTCCGACTATGAGAGTTATTTGCTCGGAAAAGATGAGTTGAGAATCTTTTCAGATAACAACGAAAAGTTTAGTGGGATGATTATAGGGGTAGATAGTAGCGGTAGGTTAATGATTCGGGTTGAGAATGAAGTTCTTCGCTATAATTTTCAGGAAATAGTCTATCATTGGGAATAAAAAAAGCCGGAACTAAGTCCGGCTCTTTCGGCTGTTTTAGGTCGCTGCAATAGTAGTTTCTTCTAAATTGAGTACCCTTCGGGCTACTGGGTCCCACTCAATCCGTTGGCCAGTTTTGTAAGACAATGTAGCCATATGGGCTGAGATAGCTTCTTCGAACCCTTCCTCAATACCACAACTAGGCTGGCCGCCGTGGCGGATACAACTTAGCCATTCACGGATGTGGAGGTAAGTAGAATCAACCCGTTTCCCATCTCGATACGTGTACAGTAATCCTTTATCAGCAAAGTATTTGGCAGTGGCCGACGTCACGCCGTCCACCCCTTTTGCCCCTGGACTGTAGGCGTAAAGCGGTACGCTAGGGTCAATTGTATCATCTTCCAGCATATCCTGGTAGCGAGTTGAGCGAGGATCAGCGTAGATAGTTAGGTTATTACCTAATTCCATGGTTGCATCGTGTCCCATCAGTAAGGTAGGTCGATGAAACTGATTACCTAGTGAGGCACTATACAAGAAAGTCATGCCTTGTTCTTTACCGGGTTCCTGGGTAGAGCCAGTAGAGTAATCAGGATACTCCATCGTCACTTGAAATACATCTGGCACTTCGCGTCCGTCTTTGTGGGTATATACTCCCCCGGTAGCCATTACATACTGAGGAATTCCCATGTCCAAGAGACAATTAACTCGGTCGTAGTCGTGGGTAAGCAAGTCACCGGATAAGCCGGTTCCGTAGGCCCACCACTTACGCCAGCGGAAGAAGTGCTCTTTATTAAAAGGAATGCTGGGCGCCGGACCCAAAAACTGCTCCCAATCAATAGTAGAAGGGCTGGCCTCATCGTGTATGTTATACTGCCAGGCACCGTTATCCGAATTTCGGTTGGTAGAGGCTTGAATAAGCGACACATGGCCTAATACGTTCTTTTTAATGGCATCCTGAGCGGTAAGGAAACTCTGCGTCTGTCGGTGTTGATGGCCTACCTGAAAGACAATATCTGACTGGGTAACCGCATCGTATAGTTCGTAAGTCTCAGGTATTTTGTGCGTCATACACTTCTCCACGTAGACGTGCTTACCGGCTTTGGCCGCCGCATTAGCAAGAGGAGCTTGCCAATGATCGGTGGTAGCATTAATTACCCCGTCAATATCAGGGCTGGCCAGCATATCTTCGTAATTTTGGAAGCGTTTCGGAGTATTATTATCGGTTTTTACCGCAGCCATTGCATTTTCAGCCCGAACATCAAACAAATCGCATACTCCGGTATATTGAATGTTGAGGCTTTCCTGTTCCAGAAAATCCTTTAAGCGGGTATCGTTTTTATTTTTCAGGGCTGCATCCTGCATTCGCTGTAGCCATTCGGGAGTAGCAAATCCGGAAGCCCGTACCAATTGTTCGCCTCGGATACCAAAGCCAATAATGCCTAAACGAATAGGCTCACCCGCCATAGAACCGGTAGCTGGGGGCAACGAGGCTTGAATATTCAGCTCTTTGAGGATTTCTTCTTTGACCTCTTTATCGTAACTCTGTTTAGCCGAAGCACCAAACACGAATCCGCCCTCCACCGGAACGGCTGCTATCCCTTTTAAACTATCTCGGCGGGTGATGCCGCTAGAATGGGGGGTATTATCATCAGTATTCATAGGTAATGATCTTTAGTAGTGGAAATAGAGGATTAGGCGGGGACGGTAGTGGGCACTTTTCTCCGCTCGGTGGTAGGTTCAATTTGCTTCTTGCCCCTAAATTGAAGTAGTCTATCTAACCCGATCAGGTGACTGGTTGGGAAGACAAAGAGCACCGCCATAGCGAATAACTCAATGAGATTTTTATTCACCCAAAGGTAACTGCCTTCGCTGGGCAGCGCGTATTCGGCACCAATAAACGGAGGATGAGAAAGATAATAGAGTCCCAGAAGTGCCATACCACCTACTAGGGCAACGCGGGTAAATAGTCCCAGCAGGAGTCCCAGCCCCACCGCGATCAGTCCCCAGGTGTTCAGAAAATCGATGATGGGAACCCAAGTAGCGCTGGAGGCTAGCGATTGAAATATCGGAGCCAGAAAGCCGCCCGAATCGTTGAGATAACCTGCCGCTGACCAGCTAGGGTTGTAGAGCTTGACAATTCCTTCGTAAAGAAAGTGCCATCCAATAAGTACTCGCAGCAGAACCAGTAAATTCCGCTGAGTAGGAGAGTAATTTTGAGATAGTGTCTTCATGATATAGGTGGTTGGTAATAGTAATACTTTCAATTTCGAAAAAAAATGGTCAAAAAAAAATGATATCTGTCAGTATTGACGCTGATTTATACAAGAGAAGTGGAACAAGGCTTCGGCATTTGGGGTTAAGTTGCTAATTTTGCGACTGTTTATTAATAAAATACTCTTATGGTTGAAGAACAGACTCGTTTCAAAGTTAAAGACCTGGCCCTAGCTGCCTGGGGACGAAAAGAAATCACCTTGGCTGAAGCTGAAATGCCGGGCCTGATGTCGCTGCGGGAAGAATATGGTACCGATAAGCCGCTAGCCGGAGCTCGTATTGCCGGTTGCCTGCATATGACGATTCAAACAGCAGTACTCATTGAAACCCTGATAGAATTAGGCGCTGAAGTACAGTGGTCTTCCTGTAATATTTTTTCTACACAGGATCACGCTGCGGCGGCAATCGCTGATGCTGGTATCCCAGTGTTTGCTTGGAAAGGTATGACTGAGGAGGAGTTTGACTGGTGCATTGAGCAGACGCTCTTTTTTGGCGAAGACCAACAGCCTCTGAATATGATCTTGGATGATGGTGGTGACCTGACGAACATGGTGCTTGATCGTTACCCAGAGATGGTAGATGGTATTCGTGGAATCTCTGAAGAAACCACTACTGGGGTACACCGATTGTACGAGCGCATGAAGAAGGGAACGCTTCCCTTGCCTGCCATTAATATTAACGACTCAGTAACCAAGTCTAAGTTCGATAATAAATACGGCTGTAAAGAATCACTGGTTGATGCAATCCGACGGGGAACCGATGTGATGCTGGCCGGGAAAGTAGCCGTAGTAGCCGGATACGGTGACGTAGGAAAAGGCTCCGCTCAGTCGTTAAGAGGGGCCGGAGTTAGAGTAATTGTTACGGAAATTGATCCCATCTGTGCACTTCAGGCTGCTATGGATGGCTTTGAAGTGAAGAAAATGGATAATGCCATTCCTCGCGCTGACATTGTGGTGACCGCAACTGGTAATAAAGACATCGTGGTGGACCGACACTTTCAGAATATGAAAGACAAAGCTATTGTTTGCAACATCGGCCATTTCGATAATGAAATTGATGTTGCCTGGCTAAAGTCCAATGCTAATCGGGATGAGATTAAGCCGCAAGTTGATTTGTATAAGCTGCCAAATGGAAACGAAATCATCCTGTTGGCTGAAGGTCGCTTAGTGAATTTAGGTGTAGCTACCGGGCATCCGTCATTCGTAATGTCCAACTCCTTTACTAACCAGGTGTTGGCTCAGATTGAGCTTTGGAAATTCTACGAAAAATACGAAAATGCGGTGTACATGCTGCCTAAGCACCTAGACGAAAAAGTAGCTGAACTGCATCTCGCCAAAATCGGCGTTGAGCTAGAATCTTTATCTAAAGAGCAAGCCGAGTACATTGGGGTTGAGACGACCGGTCCCTTCAAACCCGATTACTACCGCTACTAGACTAATGAATAGTGGATAATGATTGATAATTAGTGAAAGGAAGTCATTAATCATCAGTCATTATTCATTAGTTAGAATGTTAAGTCAGGAAGGGACAATCCCTTCTTTTTTTCTTCGATCTTTTCGTGTACCGAGAGGATTTCTATTTCCGTTCGGCGATTGATCTCCCGACCCCCAAATTCATCATCATTAGAAACTAACGGGCGAGTTTCTCCGAATCCTTTCGACACTACCTGAGCCTCAGAAGTACCGTACTGTAGCAGGTATTTAGCAACTGCCTGGGCTCTCTGCTCGGATAGCTTCTGATTGTAATCAGCTTCACCTACGTTATCTGTGTGGCCGTTGATCTGGATTTTAAGATTAGGGTTGGCTTTCAGCAATTCGTGAATACGGTCAAGCTCCGAAATAGATTCCTGTTTGATACTGGCTTTACCGGTATCGAAGAAGATATTTTTAAGAATAGTAACCGAGCCTACCTCAGCTTTATCTAGCCGAATCGTACGTTTGATTTCAGTTTTGTTTTTAAGTTTTTCGGCATCGAAGTTGGTTGAGTAAAACAGGTATCCTTCAGCCTCTACGATCAGACCAAAATTTTCTCCTTCGGGAATAGCAATACTAAACGTTCCGGTGTTTGGATCAGAATACTGACGCTCAACAATGATGTTTTTTCGGTTATTAGATAAGATCAGTTCCGCAAAAATAGGCTTACCGCTGCTACCATCGGTTACCGTACCTCTGAAATAAGTAAGTTGTTTAGCGGGTTCTACCCTTTCTGCTATCGGTTCTTCTGGTTTCTTCTCCGGTTTTAAGTTGATTACGTAGAGATCGTTTCCACCCAGTCCGTCTTCTCGGGCCGTAGCGTAGTAGCCAAAGGCGTTATCAGCCGAGGTAACGAAATAAATGTCGTCCTGAGCGGTATTGATCGGGTAACCTAGGTTGATTGGGGTAGTCCATTTACCTTTGTAAGTACGGCTTTGAAAAATATCGTACCCCCCCATACCCATATGTCCTTTTGAACTAAAGAACAACGATTTTCCGGTAGGATGGATAAACGGAGCGTCTTCATCAGACTCAGTATTGATTTTTGGACCCAGATTTACCGGTTCAGTCCAGGCCCCTTTTCGGTCTTTTTTGGAAACGTAAATATCAAACCCGCCGTAGCCACCGGGGCGATTACTGGAAAAATACAGTTCGTCACCTTCCTGATTAATGGAAACCGATAGCTCCCGGTAAGGTGAATTAATAAACTGGTTTAAAGGCAAAGGAACTGACCACTCATCGCCAGTCAAAGTTGAATAATAAATATCCCCATCGCCTTCGTCTACGTAGATAAACAACGTTTTACCATCGGGCGAAATGGCTGCTCCACATTCGTGGTAGTAGGTATTAATGTTCGTGCTAATCTGTTCTGGTTTGAGCCAGGTATCGTTCTTCTTTTCTACGATGTAAATATCTTCATAAAAGTTATTATCGTAGGCTTTTTTGCCTCCTGTAGAGCCTTCGCGCCGAGAAGTAAAAATCAACGATTTTCCGTCGGAAGTAATGAGTGGAGCATAATCCTGATTATCGGAATTGAGTTTACTTAGATTACTGATCTCGACATTTTTCGGATTGTTCACGTACTCAATCCCGATGTTGCACTGCTTAATATGTCGGTCTACCAGATAGGTGTTTTCAGAATTATTTCGGTAATGATGAAAATATTCTAGGGCTTTTATAAACTGATGGTTGTATTGATACGCCAAGCCTAAGTGAAATACTAGGGTAGAGGTAGAGTCTTGCGTATTTTGATACACATCTTGCAAATAGGGAAGTGCCCGATGTTTATATTTACTCTCTAAGTACGATAGCCCAATTTTGTAAGGAATTGTAAGATCGTCAGGGGATAGTTCGGCGGCTCGCTTATATTGAGCTACAGCTTCTTCGTAAAAACCATTTTCGTAGTATTTGTTGCCGTTTTTCAGGAGCTTTTTAACCGACTGACTCCAAGCAGGTACAGAAGATACGATTAGCAGAAAAAAGATGATCCTAACCCAGGACATAGCTTCTGGCGTAAACGAATTATTAACCACCAAAAATACTGATCGGTGCGGGATTAGGACAGAGTATGTAATCCTCTTTCTAACGCTTGTAGGGAAAGAAAGGAAATTTAAGTTTTAAGGAAGCAGCTTTCCCCGTCAATCACCTCGAGTTGAATAGAGACTTCAAAAGTTCACTGATATAACTCCGTACAGTTCGTGCTTTGAGTCTGACATTCTGAAGTACTAATGCAACATGGTCGGCACTTGTAATTTTGACTCGGGGAGCATGGACATACACGGTATCTGATTTATCTCGGTACCAAGCCGTATAATTATTAGTATTCATCCAAGCTCTTATCTCATTAATAAAAGGATTTTTGTAGCGTTTACCGTGAGTTTCTATTGATATAACCATTGGACGGCTGACTAAATGCTTAATGGCGTACCACTCGGCTCCCTCAATATCCACGCTCAAAAGATCAATAGTGCCATCGTCTATTGTGCTAAACTTCGTGCATTTTACAGTTATTCGGTCTCCCTCTTCTGGCTGATAATAATCATTTACAATCGATGGAGAATGATCAATTGTTTCTAGAAAGGTTGAGGCATCGCGATGCATCAAGGTAATTTCACCTTCTTCATCATAAACTGCCACTGGATGAATAGAGACATTATTATCATTTTTGAAAAAGTTTTGGCTCATTTGTACATAGGTAGGATGAGCCTCTACCAGTGTGGTTTTTATTCCATTCCGGATGAAGTCGAGTACATTTGATTCTTCCGGAATATAAACACCTACCTCAGCCACGTGCACAGGATTAATGCCTTTTTCCTTACATTTTCGGTAGATCTTCCTCACAGTAAATTCAGTAGTTTAGGTAGGAAATTATACAACAATCTTGATGAGTTCATAATACATTCGGTAGATCCATTGGAAAGAGGTTCATAGATAAATCAATTTACCTTATATCTTTCCATCCCCATATGTAACCAGTATAGCCATCGGGTTGACTATATAAACGAAATCCGCTATTCTGTAAAAATTTTACTAATTCTTTATTTGTTTCTTCTGGTTTATTCCCCTCATGGGTTTCGACAATTAAGACCTTTATTTTTTTTATAGTATCGGGAGGAAGTGAGTAGAGAATCGAGTATTCAGAGCCTTCGCAGTCTAATTTAAGTATATCAATACCTTCAATAGCATGACCACGGATTACTTGCTGTAGAGAAACTGCTTCTACTTCGAGATTTTTAGTGGTGTTCGAGCTCTCAAAGATGGTGGCCATAGTGGTATAACTATCGATTTTACTAACATGAAGGGTGATTTTCTGATCCTCGCTACTTATTGCCTTTTGTTCAATATGCCAATCAAAATCAGCGTATTTGGTTTGGTATTTCTCTAAAACTTGAAAGTTGAATGGCATTGGTTCAAACGATAAGAGCTTTGCCTTGGGGTAGAGGTAAAACATAAATAAAGAAAAGAATCCCACATTTGCTCCAATATCGATAATCGTTGGTGATTTAAACTGTAAAAATCTATTCGGTATGTGTTTGAGGTAAATCTGATCAAAAAAGCACTCTTTGAAAGCTGAAAGCATTTCACGTTCTACTTCTACTGAAAAAGACTCTCTCAACTTAAAACTAAATACATCTCCCAGATTGGAGGCTTTAAACCAAAGATATTGAGGCCAGTTTCGAAAATGTTGGATGAGGTTGCGATAACGCCTTGATTTGTCCTTTGCGCTCATAAAACTAGATTAAAAAGCGAAGGTATGAAAAAAGCAATAAGCAACTACATGAGAGCAAAAAGTCGGTTTGCATTGACAATGCAATTGAGTTAGTTCTATCTTTTATCCTTGCCTATCCATTCTTGAACGATGGCCAAAACCTCATCTACCAAAATTCCGGCTAGGGTTGCGCTATTTTGCGGGGCATCGCTTTCAATAAAAGTTGCTTTTTTACCTACCGGTCCCCACCGACCAGCATGAATTGGTCGAGTATTGGCATAAAGCCCTAGACAATTGATACCACTGGCGGCGGCAATATGCAAAGGCCCGGTGCTACAGGCTACCAATCCGTCGGCGTGCCAAATAAAGTCAATATATTCCGATAAAGTAAATGCTCCAGTAGCATCCACTACATTAGGAAGTTCAAATAATTCTGCACACTCGGTTTTAAGTAAATTTTCTTCGGCTTCGGTTCCGGTTACAATCACTCGCGTATTGGAGGGTGAAAGCTGCTGTGCTAAATGATAGTAATTCGCTAAAGGCCACTCCTTAGCACTTCCTTGTGATTTGGGGTGCAACAGTAGGTTAAATTTATCGTGGGCGAAAAAATGAGAAAATTCACTTTGGGGTTTTTGAGCTGGTTTCCAACCATAGTAGGAGGAAATTTGATCCAATGATAAGTTGTTGTTCTTAACCAATGGTGCGAGCAATTTCAAGTTCAACTGCGCCTCGTGTAAATCACTATTTTTCCGGCCAAGATTGATTAAGCGATTACAGCTGAGCCAGTGAAACACCCGGTGGCTGGTGCCAATCCGTTGCGGAATACGTTGCTTTTTGGCCCATCGACTGATGGCGGATTTAGGAAAAACATGTATGATACAATCAGCGGGGATAGATTGGTTTTGTATCTGATCCCAATCGTAAAAGTTGCTAATAAAAGCGCATTTTTCTACCACGGGTTTAGTATAAGCACGACCCAGAAAATCAACCTGAACATCGGGTAACGACTCGCGTAGCACACCTGCCATGGGCAGCGTAAGAATAACGTCGCCGATACTATCGGTGCGGCTCAGTAATATCCTCATTCTGGTAGGTTAGGTGCGATTGAAATAACTGAGATAAGTTAGAAAAGTGTTGGGCAGCATCAAATTCCTGGTCGGCTTTAGATTTACCCGCTAGCGCAAGTTGGTTTCGGAGTTCGGGCGATTTTATTAAACGGGAAATCTGGGTAGCAAGCTGTTTACTATTTTCTCTCTCAAACAGGAGGCCGGTTTGCTCATCGTCGATAATTTCGGGTATTCCGCCATTATTGGTACCAATAACCGCTACTCCACATCGCATAGCCTCCACCAACGTCAGACCGAATGTCTCATCCAAACTAGGCATCACCACAATGTTCATCTGAGGCATTAACTGAGTAGGTTGGGGATGAAAACCAGCGAAGCAAACCTGATCGGATAAGTCGTTACTCTTAACGTATTCTTTTAACCCCTGGACGTAGGCTTCGTCCATTACGTCACCGTAGAAGTAGGCGTTTACTTTTGTTTCTTGCTGATTCAAAAGTTTTAGTGCTTCCAATACCAGATGCTGCCCTTTCAATCGTTCTATTCGGCTAAAGATACCGATTTGGCCATCAGCCGAGGGTAGGGGTGGTAGCTCAGGAAGAGATTCAACTAACTTAGGAGGGTCAACTCCGTAGTACAGTCTAACTACCTGCTCTGGGGAAGTAGCTACGTTACTTCTGATTTGTTGCTGTACCTGGTCGGTAATGGCAATGAATATATCAATGGCTCCGTAGACCCATCGGTGGTAAAGATCTTTTTTAGAATGGTAAAGTTGCATCTGCCGGGTGTGCACTACCAACACTGGTTGGGAGCTGAGCCGTTTAGCCAAGGCCACTAACGGTAAATCGTGTTTATGGTGGACATGAAGCACATCAATCTGATGCTTTACAAGTAGCAATGCTAACTCTTTGGCTCGTGGAAGCAACGTACTCCAGCCTACTGCCGGAAGTTCAACGTGCTCAATTCGGTCTTGCTGAGCAAGTTTAGCCAGCCTGGTTCCGGGAGCAACCGCCGATAGTAACGTATATTCCGACTGGCTAAAATAGCGGCAACAGCGGTGAAAGTAGAGTTCTAATCCACCTAAACTAGAAGCCAGACAGAGTTCAAGAATTTTCATCTAAACGCTAAGATTAGGCTGAACATAGAGAATGTTGGTTAGGACGCCATACGACGGCGTTTATCAATAATTTTGCTGTATTTTAAAAAGTTAGAATAGGCCGACAATACGCAAACTACAAAACCATAGTAACCATCTAAAAAGCCGGCTTGAAAAAAATATTTTTTTACAAAGGTAAATACTGGGTTAATGATTACGTGGATTAGAATATTCGTTTTGCGATTTTTCCGGATAGCCTCATCCGAAGCAATTTCAGAAAATTTGTTAGCGGTTACGGCATGATCCCAAACTGAGTGGAAAGAATAATGCAATAAATCACCTTCTAAGTGATTATCGGTAGCTCCGGGTTGCATCTTAACCGAGTCGTGAGGGTTTTCTCCGCCCCAGTGCCCCTTTCGTTTGTCCCAAAGTCGGAGTTTAGTATCAGGGTACCAACCACAGTGTCGGATCCACTGTCCACAGTAACTTGTGAGCCGATTGAACCGGTAAGCATCAAACACCCAGTTTTTTTTTGTGGCTAGTATAGATTCCTTCAGTTCGGTAGAAAGAACTTCATCTGCGTCTAGGGCAAGTATGTAATTGTAACGGGCCTGATCGAGAGCATAATTTTTTTGTTGTATATGCCCTTTGAAAGGGTGCGTTAGAAACTTGACTCGCAATCTTTCGCAGATAGCTTTAGTTTGATCGGTTGAAAAAGAATCAACTACCACTATCTCGTCGGCAATCTCTTTTACCGAATTAATACAGCGCTCAATATTTTTTTCTTCATTATATGTGATTATCGTTACAGATAATTGTATAGATGTCATAAAATCGACCCAAATTTGGAGCGACAAGTTACGAATGCAGGGTAACCGACACAACTTTTGCCATTTTTCATGAACCAGCAGAGCTTCAGAAGAATATTAATCATTCAGACTGCCTACATCGGTGATGTTATCCTGATGACTCCGCTCATTGAAGCTGCTAGTGCTGCTTTTCCTAAGGCTCAAATTGATGTTCTGGTCAATCAGGGAAATGCATCTTTATTGACCAATCATCCGAAAATTAATGAGTTATTACTGTGGGATAAGAAAGAACAGAAGAATCGTAACCTGATGCGTCTCTTACGCACAGTTCGCATTAACTCGTATGATGTGGTATTCAACTGCCACCGTTACACTTCTTCTGGTATTTTAACTATACTTTCCCGGGCCAGCTACAAAGTTGGATTTAACAGTAACTCATTAGCCCGGTGGTACGATTTGAGAGTGCCGCACGAAATGAAAGCTGGAAAACACGAAGTAGATCGTAATCTGGCATTACTGGAAGCACTGGTACCCAACCTCAATACTACGGACCTTGAGCGTCGTCCCCGGTTATATCCCTCCCAGAATGATGAAGAAGCAGTAACGACTTATCAGAATGAACCTTATCTGTGCCTGGCTCCAACTTCGGTTTGGTACACCAAACAATTTCCGACTAGTCGTTGGGTGCAGCTCCTAGATATATTAAAATTTGAGGGAAAGGTCTACCTCTTGGGCGGGTCTAATGATATGGTTGCGTGTGATGAAGTACGAGTAGCTAGTAAGCGGGAAAACGTGATAAACTTAGCCGGTAAACTATCTTTACTACAGTCGGCAGTGCTGATGAAACGGGCGGTACTCAACTACGTGAATGACTCTGCCCCTCTGCATTTAGCTTCAGCCATGAATGCTCCGGTTTGTGCGATTTTCTGCTCGACAGTGCCCAGCTTTGGCTTCACTCCCTTATCTGATTTTTCGGAGATAGTTGAAATTTCCAAATCACTTAGTTGCCGTCCCTGCGGTATACATGGCTATAAGGCTTGTCCGGAGAAGCACTTTCGCTGCGCGAACGATATTGACCTAGCAAAATTAGTAGAAGCGTTTAAGAAAGCAATTGCGCTTAATGATGCTGTTTAGTCTCCAGCAATTCCGTGAAAAATGCCTCGTAGTGATCTAGCATTTTGTCAATCGAGAAATCTTCTAAAGCCGTTTTCTTTCCGGTTCGGCTGAAGTTCTCCCGCAAATCTTCATCGTCTATCAGTCGTTGGATATGGCTGGCTAGCGTATTGACGTCTCCATTCTGGAACAGTAAGCCATTTACACCATCCTGAATAAGCTCTGAGTTACCCCCTATTTCTGTAGCAATTACGGGTACTCCTAATGCCATAGCTTCCAGCAGCGCTTGTGAAAGCCCTTCAATAGTAGAAGGCAGTACATTCATTGTAAATAGCGGATAGTGATGCAAAACTTCCCGATTATCCATTGAGCCTGCGAAGTGTACCCGGTGAGGTACCGGCCAGTGATTTTGAACTGCCCTAAATTTTGGGCGTTCCTCGATACCGACAAATAAAACATGCACCGGATGCTGAATTTCAGTCAGAGCCCGGAGTAACTGAATCTGTTCTTTATGCCGAGCTACGCAGCCAATTACAATATCACTATCCTTTATTTGATATCGTTGTCTCAGTAAATTCACCTTATTCGGATCAATGTGTTGATATTTCTCTGCCGGAGTACCATTATAAATAACTCTTATATGCTCTTCGGAAATACCAATATTTTTTGCCGATTGCTTGACTCCTTTGCTTACGGCGACAATAGCATCGGTACCCTGTTCATAGAAAGTGGATTGACCGAACAGACCTAAGCTTTTTACTAATTGTCTCCGAGTATGTATAAGCTTGATTGGAAGTTTATACCACCACCTAGCTAAAATTGTGCTATATCGATCCTTGCTGGACTGAGCATTCACAATATTGATCTGATGAAGTTGAACTAACTTTTTTACTTTCAGTACGCTGGGTAGATGAAACTTAAAAGCAAAAGATACTTCAACCAGTTGTACAGGGCTATCCGATAGTAGCCTCCACAAAAGTGTATCAGTGGGGGTGGCAACCCATACATTGTGCCCTCGATGAGCTAGCCCTTTGGCTAAGTAAACCACAGAGTAAGTTGAACCAGCTATCTCGGCTTTTTGAGAGGTTATTAGGATATTCATGCTAGCACATGCATTGTTGCTGTAAGTAACAAGACTTGCTGGTTTGCTAAGTTTGGGTAGTATACCACCACGGCAAAAGTATGGTTTATCGCTCGCTGAAAAAACAATAGTGGGTTTTTCTTAATTTCGCCTGAGGTTTTCGTAGACAAGTTGATGATTCAGTTTTAATGCGCATTCTAATCACTACATTTCAGGGCGGAGTAGCAGGTGCAACGTATTCAATCTCTTATCTCGCGAAGGGGTTAGCTCAGCGAGGACATCAGGTATATTTAGCCGGTATGCAAGATTCTTTGCTCTTTCAACTTCTGGAAGACACTGATGTGAAGCTTATTCCTATGCCTTTTCGATCCAAAATAGATAGGCAAACCATACGGATGCTAGGAGATCTGATCAAGCAGGAAGGGATTGAAATCGTGAATGCTCAATCTAGCAAAGATCGCTACCTCACCATCTTTTCAAAGTGGTTATACAAATTGCCGGTTAAGATTGTGCATACTCGAAGGCAGTATCCATTAAGTGCAGGGGGCAAAATCCATAGCAATTTCTACGTTTGGGGTACAGATAAGATCATCGTCGTTAGTGAGGAACTGAAAAACGTATTTATTAGTAAAGGGTATCCGTCTAATCATTTACAAGTAATTTATAATGGTACCCCTTCAGAACAATATCAGAATATTAGCCAGGAAAGAATGGCCGAACTACGTGAGATCGCTGACGCTGTAGAGTGTCTCTCAATTCAGC
>CAKZYJ010000173.1 GCA_937884755.1 uncultured Flammeovirgaceae bacterium | reverse complement strand
CATGTTGAAAAGGGTTACCTTATCTTCTGATTTTGCCTCCCGAACCATTTTAATCTTCAGTGTTTCTTCGTTTAGTTTTAGCTTCGGATTTAACCAACCATTGAGGTCAGTACATTGGTGGCATATTCCATCTTTGTTGACCAGCGCACATCGTTTGTCAAAAATATCTGCCATTGTTTTTCTTGCCGTCTGTAGGTAATACTTCACCTGACCTTCACTTTTGTCAATGATTTGCATCGCCTCTGGAATGGAAAAATCATACACATCCTTTAGTAATAAAGCGACTTGATGCTCGATGGGTAAATTTTTAGCAATGCACGTAAAACAAGTGTCAATATGCTCTTTAATTTCATAAGAACCACCGGAAGAATGTTGATGTACTTGTTCAATTCTACCAGCTAAGGTAGGATTCCCTACTACGATTGCCTTTGCCCTTTGAGATACATCTTCTGTCCATCGTTTTCTTTTTTTCAACTGGTTATAGGCCAAATTGGTAGCAATTTGAAAGACCCAGGTTTTCAAAGATGATTTGTGTTGAAAGGTTTTTATCTGGTCGTAGGCCCTAATAAACGTATCATGGGCAATATCCTCAGCATCAGCCCGGCTTGCCATGATCCTAAAAAGGTACGATTTCAGCGCGTCTTGAAAAGCGACAAACAAATCCTGAAAAGCATGGATGTCTCCTTCTTGCGCTTGCTGTATTTTATTGAATGAGTTATTCATAGCGAAACGATTAAAACACCCGTTTAGGAGTAGGGTATTTCATGATGAATGTAAAAAATCCAGAGCAGCATCATAATCCGAGAAATTACGCAGTTCAAATTTACCGGGTTCTTGAGCAATTTCCTTGGCATTGGATACGTATTGCTCAGGCATGACATAGGCTACTTTCTCAATCCCTAATTTATAGTATCTCGGATAATGCTCCTGCTCTTGCCATTCGGGAAACTGGGGAGGCAGTTGAAATTGAAAGTTTCGTACATCAATTAAAATAGTTCGGGCTTGATACTCAAAGCCATAGCCCAGGAAATTACAGCAGGCCTCTTGAAAGTCTTCGTAGGTCATCTTGAGGTGCCCTTCTTCCCAATTAAATTGAATGGTTTTAGAAGCTTCAAGATAGTCTACACTGTATACTGAATTTTTGAATATTCTCATGTTCTTTCGATGTTGAGATTACTGAACCTTCGTTACAGGAGGGGTAAGCGATGTAGGTCTTTTATCTGCCGAACACATATCGTTGTCCGCCGGTCGTTGCCCAAAGTAGAGAAGACCGTCTTCATCTAGTGACAATAGATCATAATCAACCGGGCATGCTGATACCGATTTCCATGATGCACATCCGCTTGCGGAAATATCCTTCTCCACAAAGGGCGTAAGTCCACAATCAGCAAAGCCAAATGCCGCAATCATTTGAGGATCATCTGTTTTGAGCGTGACAAACTTTTTGTCTTCCCCAAACGCTGCATGATAGGCATTTTCCACCAAGGTTGAGGCTTCCTCGATGGTGTAGGAACCGTAGGTTCTGAACTGAAACACTTGCTTTTCAAGAGTTGGGTCGAGTCCAAGCGTGAATTCTAAGGTCCAATGCCCATTCTCAAAGGTGAATATTCGTTGCCCAAAGGCATTACCATACACATAGGGTTCCAAATCTTGATACGTTCCTGAAAGAGTTTCCAAGTCGTTCTTCATCACCTCAGGAGATGATAGGTCTTCATTGGAGCATGAGAAGAATGTAAGGAAAGTAAATACGAAGGTGGACAGATGCATGATATTAGGTTTTTTCATGGTAAAAGAGTTACAAATTGATCAATGCCGACTCGCTAATTCAGTCATTTATCTCTCTGACAATTACGCACGGTCAATCGGATGAAAAATTGGGCACATTTTTCATTTTTATTGAAAAACCATCGTGAGTCGGCAGGTAGTATAGACACTAACCACCTGGGATGGATAGCAATATCCTTAGGCACTTAGGTGTCAAACCTGTGCAGGTGATTCTAGATAAAAATGGGGGTTGAGAGGGGGCGAGCGTACCTACTAAACGGCATACACGATAAAAATACTTTTATCCTCCATCCTGAAAGGGGCAACTGGTATCCTTGGTCAGAGCGTTTAGTATTGGAAACAATACTACGGATTAACCTGTGAAAAGCAGTAGAGCATTTCGGTAGCAATCTGCTTACTACGTTCATCGTAGCGCCTAGCTTCTTGGGCAGTGCCGTCGGCTTCCTTAGGGTCTTCATAGGGTAAAGAAAGTCGTAATACAGCCCCTGGGACAAACGGACAAGCTTCATCCGCTTGCGAGCAGGTCATAATCGCGGCGAAGTCTTCTTGAGGGTTAGTGGGATAGTCGTATTTTTTAGCAAAAGCTTCCTTAATAAGCTCGTTCCCGCCCGCCCGAACCTGATAGCGAGGATTGTTTCCTTCGGTTCTTTTAGCAATCGTTAATCCAGTCCGTTGCAGTGCCACTATGGCTCTGGGGTTGAACGCAGTAGCTTCGGTGCCGCCCGAAAAAGTCTGTACGTTCGGTATTTGGTAGTACTGAGCAGCCACACTGGCCCAAATCTGACTCATGTGGCTGCGGCGGGAATTGTGGGTGCAAATGAAGATGAGTTTGGCTTCTTCATTTTTACCCTGTTTTTCACGGATGAATGCGGCTAATTCCTTCAGCGTTTCTTTACGCTCATTGGGAATTTGATCAAAGCTTTGAGTAGCCTCTTGTAGGTAGGTCATGACATCGTTGTTTAAGCTAAAGGCTGAATCCATTGGGGGGTATAGAATATCTACCAGAAAGAAGGATGTGAGAGCAAATACGGTGGTTAAAAGATACGTCTTCATATTTTATCATATTATTGTAATATTGCGATAGAATAAGATAAAAAATACTAGCAACACAATCCTTCGGATCCGTCAAACGAAGCAAAGATCGCTTCAAACTGTTGACGCATACATTGCCATACTTCCGGATTAATGCAGTAGTTCATACTCGTACCCTCTACGGATCCTTGTATTAGGCCAATATTCTTCAACTCTTTTAAGTGCTGAGAAACGGTAGCCTGCGCCAACCCTAATTCTTCCACCAAATCACCATTAATGCACTGCTTTGATCTTAGCAAATGCTGAAGGATAGCAATTCGGGCAGGGTGCGAAAAGGCTTTTCCCAGTTGTGCTAGTTCGTTCTGCTCAGTGGTGTAGTTCTGTATTTTGGTAATTCCCATAACTTTATCGCAATATAACGATGAAAATAACTAGAAAGCAATACTAAAGATAGAAATGCTGGGTAACCAAACTGTATCTTGCAGAGTATTCTTCTCAGTTATTTAGCACCAGACATTCTAGTAACCATGATTCGGAGGAATACTAGTAAAAATCTACAAAGCGATAAGAAAAAGCCAATAGCCTATCCTACTGGTTTTTTGATGCATACATTCCGAATTTGATACATCGACCAGAGCAAACGTACTTCTCCAATGTTACCTTATTATTAATTGGTGGTACATCCTCTATGAATGTACCTCCGGTAAGCAATTGTTTGAATTGGTTAGGAAAGCAAAAAACCCAGCAGTCTATGCTACTGGGTTTCCTTGCTTATGAGATACATTTATCTACGTAGGTGAAGAAAAAACTGACTGCATCGCTGCCAGAATTTCTAAAACATTCCAAATATGATGGCTAAATCCATAACCGCAAAACTACTGGGCTTACATTACCCCAATATCAAGGGCAGGTTACGTTTACATCAATTTTTGATTACCCGACAACCACACACTTCATTTTAACAAACTAATCATCCTAAAGTTAGTATATTGCAAGTTTGTATATACTTACTACTATGAATGATAGAATTATCATTGTCTTAGCTGAACCCCTACCTGACCTGACCAACCAACTACAGCAAGCCTTTCAGTATATGAACTATCGGTTGATCCGTACTTCGTCTGGACGAGAGGCCTTACAGGTTTGTGAGCAATACAATCCTTTTTTATTCATCACCGATATGACACTTCCCGACATGGAAGGGATTGAGGTTATCCGACGGATGCAGGAGCAAAGTATTGCTTCCCAAAGCCATAAAATTGTGCTCAGTAATCGCCCTGAAGAATATTTAGAAGTGGTAGCTTTCCAATACGGAGCTGATGATTACTTGCGCAAGCCTATTCGTATCCGCGCCTACATAAAACGATTGGAAGCCCTCATCCGACGTGAACAAAATAAGCGGGTAAAACGATCATTGAAGATTTCATCAACCTTCCATATAGACCCTAACCAGTATCTTATTCACCAACAGGGTGAAACATTTTTTTTACCGAAGAAAGAGTTTAACTTACTTTATCTCTTAGCCAGTAACCCCTCCCGGATTTTCAGCCGAAGTGAACTAATTACCCAGGTTTGGGAACAAGATGTACTAGTACTACCCCGTACCGTGGATGTACACATCCGCAAAATTCGCCAAAAAATTGGTTCGCAATTTATTGAAACGGTCACGGGCAAAGGTTACCAATTTGTTCCTCAAACTACCGTTCAATTTGCCCCTTAGAAGTCACCTAATATAGGTGGATACTTACTTCAAGTTTTTGTTAATATCGTTTACTTGGTAGCGAATTATTAATCATTAAAGCAGTGCACCCAAGATAGTGAACAAGGATGGAGGTTCAACAGCCATGAGCTTAATTGATAACCATACAAAAATACAATAGATACGCCATAATTCAGCTAGGGGCTATTCTTCTTCCCCTACAATCCACTGGTTCACTGTGTTATGCGGCCCTTCTATTATAACTTTGTGAAATGTTGATTGAGGTTCGGTAAGATCCACGGTAAGTTGCTCATTGGATAAGAAAGTTTCTCCTGCCAACCTATACTCGTCTGACTTTCCATAATCCTTAAAATGATTAGTTGAACTAAGCCATATTTTTACTTTACCCTCCTTTTCCATTGCCTTCCAAGAGACGACCACATCTGGTGAAAGCTTCCTTAGCTCCGCTGCCATTAGCTTTAACCTGTAATGATAATTTCCACTGCATTTCCAAGTGTTGATCGACATCATTATCATACGCTGAAGGTAGATTAGAAATATAGGAGCTGTGTTAGCCGAGTGTTAATTGCTAATTAGTGCATCTTATTTATGAGATGCTCTTGGAAAAAATAACGGGGTAATTAGAAAAGGATAGCATAACAAAATTAATAATTAACTAAAACACAATAAGTCATACCAAACAATTCGGTGACCTATGCTATAAGTGCAATCTTAAAATATTGATTTTCATTACTTTGCCATCTTAGTTGCAGCCTCTCTCATCTGGTTTAGTTTTCACGGGGAAGATTCACCCTTTCGTTCCATCAGATTACTACAAAGAGTTTTATAGCCTATCAGTGGGTAATTCATCAATTTGAAGTTAATTGCCCAGATACATGTTTCAGCTCGGTTGAATCAGTAAATATTACCATTTAGTGACATAAAGTTAACAATTCGATAACAACGAAAGCAACTGTGGTGGGTTGGAGTGGATAGTTTCAATTAACTCTATACAATCTATTCACTTATGTTGACACCTGTATTTTTTCGAAAATGTTGGGCATGCTTATTTTTGTGGGGGATAGCTTTCTTATCCCTTCAGCTAAATGCCCAGAACCTGACGTATGATCTAGCATTGGCTCCCTTTTACCATGGTGTAGCTTCCGGCGATCCGCTGGCTGACCGGGTAATTATCTGGACTCGTATTACTCCAGAAGGCGAAAGCTCCGATCAAGAGATAGAAGTATCCTGGAAAATGGCTACTGATCCGGAATTTACCGATATAGTGCAAAATGGTCAGCTTATGACCAACGCTGCCCGTGACTACACCGTTAAAGTGGATGTTACCGGGCTGGCTTCTTATACCACCTACTACTACCAATTTGAAGCAATGGGTAAGGCTTCTATTATCGGTCGTACCCGAACTACTCCTACTGGTTCTGCTGATCATCTGCGATTTGCCGTGGTTTCATGTAGTAATTATCAAGCGGGTTACTTTAGTGCCTACGGACGTATTGCTGACCGAGCCGATCTGGATGCCGTAATTCACCTAGGTGACTACATTTACGAGTACTCCGCTACCGGGGAGGATTTTTACGGTGATGCCGGATTGCGTGATTCTGGTGAGCGGCGACATTTACCCGATAAAGAAATTGTGACTTTAGCCGATTACCGCACCCGCTACTCTCAGTATCGACTGGACCCTGACTTACGCCGAGCGCATCAGCAACATCCGTTTATCACCAATTGGGACGACCATGAATCGGCGAATGATGCTTACGAAGACGGAGCAGAAAACCACCAACCTGATGAAGAAGGGTCTTGGGACGAACGAAAGTCAGTTTCCCGACAAGTATATACCGAATGGATGCCAATTCGGGGCGACTTGAACGAAATTCCTCTGTATCGCACTATTCAGTACGGCGAGCTGATGGATTTAATTATGCTCGATACACGCTTGGAAGAGCGAGATATTCAAGGTATGAGTATCACTAATGCTGAATTATACAGCAGCGACCGGACCATGCTGGGTGATACGCAAAAGCAATGGATGTTTGATCAGCTACAAAACTCCACTGCTAAGTGGAAAGTAATTGGTAATCAAGTAATATTTTCACCTTTCAACGTTTGGTGGGCAGGACTCGACCCAAACGGTGGTTTTACCCCAGATGGTATTGAAAGTGTTTTCCTGGACATTTGGGATGGTTACCCTACCGAGCGAGACGAGATTATCAATTTCATCAGCGGGAATTCCCTGGACAATGTGGTAGTGCTTACGGGTGACTTTCATTCTACCTTTGCCTACGATGTGACCAGCCAGCCATCGCCATTGAGTGGTAATGATCCCACTATTGCTGCTGCCGGACAAGCCCCGGTTCCCGTAACTCCTACCTACAATCCGACTACCCGCCAAGGTTCGGTTGCCGTAGAGTTTGCCACTCCCAGTGTGAACTCAGCCAACTTTGACGAAAACGTGGGAGCCGAAGGTGCCGCCGGATTTGAATTTCAGATTAACAAGCCGCTGGCTGCTCCTGGTTCTCCACTCGATGGTATCAACCCGAATCCGCATATGCTCTACAATGATTTGGATCAGCACGGCTACTTTATTCTGGATGTGAAGGAGGAACGTGCCCAAGCCAACTGGTACTTCGTAGAAACCATTCTGGAACCTAACTCACCCGAGCAATTTGCTTCCGCTTGGGGATCAGATGCAGATAACAACTATCTAACCGAAGGCGAAGAGAGTGCTGCTAAAGCGGATGCCCCTCCACTAGCTCCCGATGCAATGAGTAGTGAGAACTTCACTTTGCAAATTCTGCACGCTTCTGATTTGGAAGGTGGCGTAGAAGCCATTGATAACGCACCTAACTTCGCCGCCATTGTTGACCGATTGGAGGAAGAAGAAAATACTTTAGTGCTTTCAGGCGGTGATAACTACATTCCTGGCCCATTCTTTGGAGCGGCGGGCGACGGTAGCTTGCGCCCCGTGTTTCAGGAAATCTACCAAGAGTTGTACAACGAAGCAGGGTTGACTAACATTCGGGAAACCCCGGGGCGATTGGATATTACCATCATGAACATCATCGGTTTTGACGCTTCAGCGGTGGGTAACCATGAGTTTGATGCTGGTACTAACGCTTTTTCGGATATTGTAGGCACCGACATTCGTGGCACTACGTTAGGCGATGTTCGCTGGCTGGGAGCACAATTTCCGTATTTATCAGCCAACCTTGACTTTAGTGGCGACGGTGATCTTGGCGGATTATTCACTAGTGAGATTCAGCCTACTAGCACATTTATCTCAGCTCCCGATGATTTAGATGCGGCAGCAGCAGCTCCCAAGTTTGCTCCCGCTACTACCGTTGAATTCAATGGTGAAACCGTAGGCATTGTGGGCGCAACGACCCAGATTGTACAGTCCATTTCCTCTGCTGGAGGAGTAGAGGTTTTAGGTCCAACCGAAAACGATATGCCTGCTTTAGCTCAAGTGCTACAACCGACGATTGATGCACTAGCGAGTCAGGGAATTAATAAGATTGTACTGGTAACCCATCTCCAGCAAATCGCACTAGAGAAAGAACTGATCGGACTGCTTTCGGGAGTCGACGTAGTGATTGCGGGTGGTTCCGATGTGCTATTCGCTCAGGAAGATGATGTGCTCCGCAGTGGCGACGAAATTGAAGAAGCGTATCCATTTATTACCCAAAATGCGGATGGTGACCCCGCCGTAGTGGTTGGAACCGACGGAGAGTATAGCTACGTAGGTCGCTTACTGATTGAGTTTACCAGCGAAGGAGTACTGGTAGAAAGTTCGTTAGATAACGAAATGAGCGGAGCCTACGCCACCGTAGAAGAAGTGGTAAGTGGACTTTGGGAAACCGAAGACCCGTTTGCCGAAGGTACCAAGGGTGAGCTAGTTCAAAGGTTGACTAACTCGGTAGAGACCATTGTAAATGAGCAGGACGGAGTTATTGTAGGAAAAACCAGCGTGTACCTCGACGGTCGTCGGGCGCAGGTACGTACTGAGGAAACCAATTTGGGTAATCTCACCGCTGATGCCTCTTTGGCTACTGCCCAGCAGTTTGATGCCAGTGTAAAAGTATCACTCCGAAACGGCGGTGGCATTCGGGCTGCGATTGGTGAAGTAGTAGATTTAGGGGGCGGTAATGTTCGGTTTGCTCCACCTCAGGCAAACCCCGAATCGGGTAAGCAGGAAGGAGACATCTCTCAATTAGATATCGTAAACACACTTCGGTTCAACAATAGCTTATCGTTGCTAACGCTATCGGCGGCTGATTTACTAGCGGTGCTAGAATATGCTGTATCCGCCTCCGAACCAGACGCCACTCCTGGTCAGTTCCCTCAGGTAGCCGGAGTTCGGTTTAGCTTTGACATTACTCAGGACGTAGGTAATCGAGTACAGACGGTAGAAATTATTGACCAAGAAGGAAACGTAGAAGATACTATCGCCGAGAATGGTGAGGTAGTAGGCGATGCCGAGCGGGAAATCCGCGTAGTGACTTTAGATTTCTTGGCCGGAGGCGGTGATGGCTACCCGTACTCCGAGCTAGGTGAAAACCGAGTAGACTTACCCGAAGTGCTAGATAGCCTGACCGATGCCGGACAAGCTACATTCACCGATCCGGGCACGGAGCAGGATGCTTTAGCCGAGTATTTGCTAGCTAATTTTTCTGATGAGCCTTTCGCTCAGGAAGAAACTCCAGTAGACCAAGATACCCGCATTCTCAACCTGAACGCTGACGGTGGTAATGGTGGACAGACGATTGTAGAAATTGCTCAGGGAGATGAACGCTTTGGTTTGCTGGTAGAAGCAGTAGTAAAAGCAGGTTTAGCTGAAACCCTTTCTTCGGAAGGTTCCTTTACCGTATTTGCGCCTACTAATACTGCTTTTGAGAATGCTCTACCTGCATTAGGGTTTCAGAGCCTGGATGAAGTCCCGGTAGATGTGCTTACCCAAATCTTACTCTACCACGTACTTCCTACTGAATTATTCGCAGCTGATCTGGTGGTCGGCGAGCAGTACGAAACCGCGCAGGGACTTTCTGTGGCGATTGGTCAGGATGATACTGAAAGCCTTACGGTAAACGGAGTCAATATCATCTTACCAGATGTGGATGCCAGCAACGGGGTTATTCACGCCATTGATGAGGTACTAGTCCCTGTAGCGAATGTTACCAAATTTGTGCTGGTGAACGCCCGTACCAATCACGACATTCGCGAGATTGTAGATGGTGATGTGCTGGATCTAACTCAGCTCCCTCATCAACTAAATGTGCGTGCAGAAGTAGCCGGACATCCGGAAAGTGTACAGTTTACGTTAAACGGGGAGATGATTCAACCTCAGAATGCGGCTCCTTACGCCTTGTTTGGAGACGATGAAGGCGACTACCAGTCAGGAAAATTTGAGTTGGGCAGTTATGTATTATCGGCTATTCCTTATTCGGGAAGAACAGCGACCGGAATTCCCGGAACTCTGCTAGAAATATCATTTGAGGTAGTGGAGCGAAGTACCATCGCCGAGATTGTACGCACCAATGATGATTTCTCTATGCTGGCAACTGCTCTGCGACAAGTCGGCTATCTATCAACGGTGCGTGGCGAAGGGCCGTTTACCGTATTTGCTCCAAACAATGCCGCTTTTGAATCACTTTTAACGGACATGGGATTAACGGACGTGCGACAAATTCCTATTCCAGTACTAAGGGAAGTGATCCGCTATCATATCGTAATTGGGGAGGAGCTACGAGCGGCTGATTTAAGCGACGGTCAGGAAATTGAGACCCGACAGTACAGCCCGGTAACCATTAGCATTGTTGATGGAACAGTAAAAGTAAATGATGCTACCGTTATTGCTCCTGACGTGTTAGCCAGTAATGGAGTAGCGCACGTGATTGACCAAGTATTGATGCCACCGACCGAAGCGATGAATACTTCCGGGATGTACCTAGAAGCTTCGCCGAATCCAGGAGCTTCGGAAGTGAATCTTCAGGTGATAGATCATCCAGAGGCTCGGGTAGAGGTCGCTATCATGGATCAATACGGCACTCCACTATCTACGTTATCATTCAATACTCCACCAGATAACGAAGTAAATTTCTCGCTAGATATTTCTAGTTTACCGACTGGGGTATATATGATTCAAGCGCAGTTAGGGGAAGATCGTCAGGTTCTGCGCGTGATTCGCTAGCATAGGATTATCACCAATAGAAAAAGACCATCTTCGTGAGAGGATGGTCTTTTTCTGTTGAGTACATTCTTGAGGAGACCTATCATCCTTTTGGATTCGAGCGAAACAACTCGGCTATTCCCTGGTCTTCTACCGATGAAAGGAAGTATTCATTCTACCAAGGTTTACTAGTTCCTTGCAACACCCACATCTTTGACCAAGGACTGTCGGCGCCTACGGGTCCGGAATACTGCGTGATTTCTAAACGATCAATAGCCAAATTTGCATTGGTGGTGTTATTGTTCAGTTCGTCATTTCCGTAGGGGTAGCGAAGGGCAACCACGGGCTGACCAGAAGCTGGCCCTACCTCTAGCGTGGGCAGCCCCGTCCGGCGGTAGTCCATCCACGCTTCGGTAGCGGCAGTCCAGCTTGCTACCCACTTTTGGGCCATAAGCTGCTCCATACTACCATCAAAAGTAACATCAGGCTGGGCTATAAAGCTTTCGTAGTCATCTGCCTTGCCCCAGGTCTGTAGAGACTGCATAATGGCATTGTTGTAATGATCCTCGGCATTACCCACATTCCAACCTTTCAGCGCTGCTTCGGCCAGTATAAAACTTACTTCAGCCGAAGAAATGACCCGAGCCTGCAGAATATCTCCGGGTGCCCCGGCCGTAGCATACACTGGTGCTAGCTGAGATACATGCTGGTTTCGGGTTCCTTGCCCCGGATCAGGGTTGCCGTAGTAGGATTCAGGAATGAGAAGGCCAGGGGGTAGCCCTACGTACAATCCAGTATCAAACGTTTCGTCATTGGGATTGAAGCGACGGGTAAAGTCAGTATCGCTCATTTCCTGAAACTCCAAGTACGAAAAAGTAACCGCTCCACTCTCCAATAATTCTCCGTCTACTCTTAGTACGGTATCCACTGACATGGGCAATGTTGGATCGGCCACCCATTGCACCGCTACCGGAGAAAACCAAACGGACAACCTAGGGTCGTTTGTCCCCACGAGTTGATCTATTAGTGTTTGACACGCTTGCCAGCGGGTAAAGTCGTCTACATCGGTAAACTGAGAAGGCCACACATCATTGGCACCTCCGGTGTAGTCTAGCGTAGCGTCTTGGTCGGCGGTTTGGAAATACATACCAGAGTTATAGATCGCTTCAATTCCGGCCTGAGCCACCTGCGGCTTTTTCTCGGAAATTCGCATATAGTATCGTAGCAGCAGCGAGTTGGCAAAGCGCTGCCACTGGTCGGTATCGCCGCCAAAGTAAAAGTCGGAAGCGGTATTGACCACACTTACATCGGCTGATGCAAACAGGTCTGCCGCATGGCTCAGATCAGCGATGATACCGTCGTAGATCACCTCCTGACTGTCAAAAGCCGGATATTCAAAACCTTCTTCACCCAGGTCACCTTTCACCGCGTCGGTGTAGGGCGCATCTCCCCAAATATCGGTGATATTGCCAAAAATGAACGACTTCATAGTCAAGGCCACAGAAGTAAAGAAATCGAAACCCATCTCTTCCAAACGCTTTTCTAGCCACGCATTGGATCTGAGCAAGGAGAACCAGTTATCCCATTCGGAGG
>CAKZYJ010000172.1 GCA_937884755.1 uncultured Flammeovirgaceae bacterium | reverse complement strand
AGGTGATCTCGGTGATTAGCACTACCGGTTACATCACCGCCGACTATACCGCCTGGATGCCGCTGCTGACCGTTATCTTCTTTCTGCTGATGTTTGCGGGTGGTTCCGCCGGTTCCACCTCCGGGGGAGTAAAGATTGTTCGGCATACGATTTTGCTCAAGAATAGCCTACTGGAGATGAAACGACAAATTCATCCTTCGGCAGTAATTCCGGTACGCTACAACGGCAACGCCGTTACCCAGGATATTGCTTTCAACGTACTGGCTTTCTTTATTATCTACATCACCATTTTTGGAATTGGCTCGGCCATCATGTCGCTATCGGGAGTGGATTTTATGACAGCAGTGGGAGCCGTAGCTACCTCGCTGGGAAATATTGGGCCGGGTATCGGTTCCGTAGGGCCGGTAGATAACTTCGCACACTTGACCAATTTTGGCAAATGGTTTCTGTCTTTTCTGATGCTACTGGGGCGATTAGAGTTATTCACGGTGATCATGCTATTCACTCCTTACTATTGGAGCCGGCATACGTGATTTTTGAAGCTGGAAATTGAGATATTAGTTGAAGTAGCTTCTAATATCTAACTCCTGGCCTCTTTTTAGTGTTGAAAGGTAGGGGAGGCTTTCTAGGGCGTTATATGACGGATACTAGTCTTTCCCAATAAAATCCGCTCGCTGGACTACGTCCTGTTAGCTGGTTAACGGAAACGAGCTAATACCGCCCTTATGATGACAAGGGGCACAATTGCGGTGGATAATGTGCACTAAATGGTCGTTAAACGTAATCTGGTTTGGGCGTGAAGCTCACTTGTCTGACTTAGCAGTCCTACCAACAAAACAAGGCGAATCCCGGCCATGCGTTGCTCAATTGTTTTTTCTCCTGTTAAACAGATTTTTTACCTTGTATCTTGCGTTAACTTCTGGGTGGCACTCCGCAAAAACACACAATTTCGTCAGTCTCATGCACTACATTGCGTTAGTATTCGTCATCTCTTTAGGATTATCTCCTCTCTTAACTCTTAGGGGTCAGGTCATTCATTGGCCGCAGGAGACCTTTAAAACCAATACTCAACAGAATTTTACCCCACAACAAATTCGCGACCAGGCGGCCACGGTTGTACTGTTTATGGACCCTGAATGTCCGGTGACGCAAAAGTATGGCGCAACGCTGCGCAAACTGCATCAGGAGTGGCAAGATAAGAATGTGGCCATGGTAGCAATATATCCGGTAGTAGGTATTGATAGCGCAACGATTACCGAATTTGCTAAGGACTATCGCTATAACTTCACCCATTTGCCCGACCCTCGGCAGCAGTTAGCCAGAGCCCTGCAAGCAAGCACCACCCCCGAAGCCTTTCTGTTAGATTCCCTTGGCCAGGTGCGCTACCGCGGAGCTATTGATAACTGGTTTTACGAGTTAGGTCGATACCGTCGCGTGGTTACCGAGCACTACGTGCAAGATGCTCTCACTGCTTACCTACAAGGTGATCCTATTGTGACTGCCAAAACCGAAGCCGTAGGCTGCCTGATTGGTACTAGTATGGTGGAGGAATTGCACCACGGACATCATTAGTGAACCCGTATGGCGATCCTCTAAAATAACATCACTCAGCTGTGGCCTTGCCCATAATCAGGACAATAAACCTTTTAAGCTTTCCATTGCCTTCGCCACAATTTTGCCTTGCTTTTCAATATTCTCAATTACCTCTAATGAAGTTCGGGTATCTAGTTTTACCACCGCATTGGGGTTTACGGCTTTTAAATCAAATACTTTCGCATCTATATCCGAAACAATGGCTTCTTGCTCCTTAACCTCTTTTTCTTTACTGGTTATTTCAGACTGTAATAATTCTGTTTCTTCTTTGGCTTTCTTTTCCTTCTTGTAAACTTTTAATCGTTCTTTTAGCGGAAGTATTTCCTCGCGTAATGCTGCCGCCTTTTCTTTGTGTGGTTGCATCGCTGACTTCGCCTCGGCTCTGCGTGCTGCAAAGTCAACCGTCCAGGAATAACGACTCTCTTCTTTTTTAGCCAGCATTTTGGCGTAAGTAGGAAAAGGTTCGTCTTTTACATCTTCATCTTCCAACCACTCGCTGGTTAAAGTCATGGGTAGAAGATTGTCGTCGATTGGTTTACCCGATTTATCGTAACCGAAGTGAACCATGGTCACTGGCGTTTTCTTGCCCACTTTTACGTGCGAAAAGTCGTAGTACCAGATTTTTTCGGTGGGTTGGTCTTTGGTGAAGAAAACCAGATTGGTTTTTACGCCAGCACCAGCCGTTGAGAATACGCCACCGGGCATACTTACGATGGCCCAGATGTTACACTCATCTACCAGCTTACGTTTAGTTTCCACAAAGGCGCTTTCGTTGGTACGGAAGAGAAAGCCTTCATCTAATACGATAGCACAAGTGCCTTTTGGAGCCAGGTGCGATATAATGTCTTGTACAAATAGTACTTGGGTAGAACTGGTCTCAAAAGCATAACGCTTCTGGGCGTCTTTACCTTCTTTACCACCAAACGGTGGATTGGTAAATAGGTAATCGAATGTAGCAGGGGCACTTTCGAATAATTCGCCATAGGTGGCCCGGCCCGTTAAGGTATTACCGTGCCATAAATTAGGTTGATCAATACCATGCAGCACCAGATTGGCTAAAGCAATCGGGAAGACCAAATTCTCTTTTTCTTTGCCGTAAAAGGTGTCGTGCTTTAGGGTGTCAATGTCAGTGCTGGATATTTCTTTTCCCAGTTTTTGACTGAGATATTCATAACCAACGGCCAGAAAACCACCGGTACCACAGCAGGGATCGAAGAATGTTTTGCCCGGCTCGGGATCTACGGTTAACACCATAGCCCTAATTACTTCACGTGGGGTGAAGAACTGACCACCGTCGCTGTTTTTCTCCCCCATTTTTAGCAGCAGGTCTTCGTAAACCTGACTGAGGGTAAAGAAGTGGGTATCGTCTACGTGATCGGTATTAAGCTGATCGACCTGATCGAAGATGTCGCGTAGGTTGGTTTCGCTATCTACCCGCACCCGTTCAACGGCGGTCATAATACGGCCAATGATTCGCTGCTTGGGAGTGGCATTGGGGTTGGGCAACCCGGTGTTAGGATCAATATCTAAACTATGAAGATAAGGAAGCAACTCATTATTGATAAAGTCGAACAAATTGCCGTCGCCCGCGGCGAAAAGCTCCTGTCGTTTCCAGCCTTGGGGTTGGCCATCGGTAGTTCGGGGGTGATATAAATCATTACTGTAAGGAGCGGCCCAGTCTTGCCAGCGGTAAGGGCTTTTGATGGCAGGGGTATAGCTGTTGCCCAATACTTCGGCTTCTTCTTGCTCACGCTGCTCCTGAGAATCTAATATGCGTAGAAATAAAATCCACGTCAGTTCGGGTACGTATTGTAAGGCGCTAGCGCAATTGCTTCGGCGCATTACATCGCAAATGGATTTTACATAGGCGGATAGCGATTGCGTAGAAGCTATGGCTTTGGTCTTTTTGGTTGTTTTCGTTGTTGGCATTTAGTTTGCCTGAAAGGCTTCGTTTAAGATTTTTTGAGGAATTGTGCTTAATTCTTCAAGCATATCATTCAATGATTCTTCAGCTTTGCTGATATGCTCTTCACAATTATCAAATAATTGAATTAGCTCTTGTTGCTTACCAAGACCTGCTTTCGGAATAGGAATTTTATTAATTGTTTTCTGGGAAATGTTCCTCATAGAATCACTTGTACCAGTTGCATTGTCTTCTATATGTGATCTGGCTTCTTGCAACTTTAGAATTTGAAGTAAATATTCAGGTTTAATTTCATTTTCCTTTGATAAAATCAGCCTTAAAGTTTTATCGGACAACAAACGATTTGGATAATGCTTATCAACTAAAACCACAGCTCCAACAAGTTCAATCGTATTTGCCCTAGAAATGATTAAATCTCCTTTTCTGACTTTATGAGATTCCTTAGGGGCATAGCCAGCTTCAATGGATTTCGCTTCATCTGGTTGAAACTTATCCCAACTTACAGCACTTACTTTTAAAACACCTAGCTCATCTTTTCTTGCTGGTAGTTCAGTGGTTTTGATACTCTTACCGGCTTCAATACCTTCTAAAAAGTGCTCTAACGGAAGGCGTGGCACACCTTTTAGAAGTGCTAAAGCCTTTTCTTGAATTTTCAACTTGAATTGTTCCAACTCCCTCACCTGCATCTCCACCGCCTCTTTTGCTTTTTCAACTTCAGCCAATTGGGCAGTAAGTTTGGCGGCTATGGCTTTTTGGTCATCAATGCTTTCAGGGTAGCTAATTTCAAAATTTTGAAGTTGTGTCTTCGATATTTCGTTAAACGTCGAACCGCTTCCTTTACTTCTAATATCGTTCATGCGATACTGTAAATTGAAGAAGAGGAACTTTGAATCGATTGTACTTCCACAAAAAAAGCTTTTACAACCTTGGTTCGTTCTTAAATCTACTTCAGCAATGCCTAAATGGCCAATTGGTGCTCGGGAAGACATCACTATAGAGCCTTTAGGTACTAGTGGAAGCTTTTTTATATCTATTGCGTCCTTAGTTATTTTTCGCTCGCTTGAATTGATATATATAGTTTTCAATCTACCTAAGTCCGTTGGCGTTATCCAAACATGCTCCCCACCCCAAAATCTGCTTTCGCCTGATGATGGTGTAGTCCCACTAATAACATCGGCAATTTGTCTAAGCTTCGCTTTTTTCCATCTCATACTCCAAACAACCTTCCTTTAGCTTCCAACATTACATCGTGCGGTTTACCCAAGCTGCGCAGGGCTTTGATGCCTCCGGCCATTTTTATTTCGGGTACTTCCCACAGGGCAGGGGTTTCTAAAGCTTCGGTACCGTCGAGCGAGAACTGGTGGCCGAAGGCCATTAACACCGTAGCGGCATTGGGGGCTAGGCTGCCAAACCACGCGCTGTTGTTGACAATATAGGCGCTCCCTCGTTCTTTTTGCTTCAGGGCTTTGGCTTTGTAGCCTACATAACCAAAAAAGTCGTACATATCGTAATCATTCATGTTGTCTATTTCTTTTATTACCTCCGGCGAGAATTTGGCTGCCAGAATGTGGTCAATTAAGTCTTTTCGTTTTTGGGTTTCTATCCATAGTTGTCTAAACTCATCCAGGTTGTGGGCTTCACGCAATACGCGTTGGATCACCTCCCGGCGGTATTCATCTACCGGTATGGCTACTTCCCGGCCATCGCGGCTTCCTAGTATAAATCTTCCTTGCGGGGTTATTCTAACTGCGTGTCCTTTTACCTCGCCCACTACCGATGTTTCGGACGGTTCTGGGTATGGTTCTGGTCCACTACCGCTACCCCTGTTTCCGCCCGGTGGTTTTGGCTTGGGGGGTTTAGCAATAAACTTGGTGCCAAACAGGTCGGTGACCCCGGTATAATCGTACAGCCAGAATTTATATTTCTGGGTTTCTTCGTGTATGCGGGTGCCCCGCCCTACCATCTGGTAAAACTTGATGGCCGATTTTAAATAGCGGAAGAACACCACCCCGTTCAGGCGTTCAATATCTACTCCGGCTTCTAGCAAATCAACTGTGCAGGCAATAAATGCCCGTTGGCCCGAACCGCGCATAGGTTCAATCTTATCGGCTCCATTGTTTTGCCCACCCATACACTTAAAGGCGTAGTCGTCTTTTACGGGCTGGTTGTTTTGTTTACACCATTGGACGTACAGGTTGTTCATATACATCACCACGCGGTCAGCATGAATCTCTCGGTTACAAAAAATGATGATCTTCTGTTCTGGCCCGCCATTTTCAATGAGCTGCTGAAACAGATCTTCGCACATGGCGGGGGTGCGCATTTCCACAAAAAGCTCATCGTCAAAATCTTTACCGGTGTAAGTATCTTTGGTGAGGTCGGCTTCGGTTAAAGGGCGTCCGGTTTTAATATTGGTTACGCGGGCGTCCAGAATTTCTTCTTTGGTAAAAATACGCTTGTCAATATCAGCTTTGCGCTTCACAATTTCACAAGCCGCTAAATAGCCATCTTCCTGGGCTTGCGCCAGGGTGTATTCATAAACGGGTTCCCCAAAATAGGTAAAGTTATTGGCTGAGATTTCCTCATCCTCTAGCGATTTCTGATTCGTTGCTAATTTTTTAGGCGTGGCGGTTAATCCCAAGTGGATGGCATCGGGGTTACGCTTTAGCACTTCTGACCATTTGCCCCAGGCGGAACGGTGGCACTCATCAATAATGATAATACTAAACGAATTTTCCGGATAGTGCTCGGTGAGAAAGCTGGCCAGCGTGTCTTCGCCAGCATCTTCATCAATGCCCAATGTTTGGTACGTGGCAATATGAATGCGGGCGTTTTTGGCCGCGTTTTCTCCTTTTTCAGTTTTCACGATACGCACATTGTCGCCAAATGCTGCGCTTAGCTTGTCGTAGGCTTGCGAACGAAGTTCATCACGATCGCAGATGAACAGTGCCGGTTTCGCTAATTGTCCGGCCTCATTCAATCGCCAAAGCAGGTTGGTAGCAATAATCGTTTTACCGGCCCCTGTGGCCAGTGATAAAAGCACTCTTGGTTCTTCGCCATCTTTTCGTTGCAGTAAAATTTTTTCAAAAGCGGCTCGAATTGCGGCATCCTGATAGTATCGCGATTTATTCCAAGCTGGGCTATCTGGTTGAAACAATATGGCGGCCTCTTCTTCTTCCAAATCGATTCCCGAATCTCGAGCATATCTCGCGGTTAGTTCGGGATGCGTGATGAAATCAGCCAATGGCCAAGTGCCTCCTTGAAGCTTGGTGAAATGGTCATATTCCCCATAAAGATGGCCGTTGCTGGCAAATACGTACTTCACTTCAAATCGCTCACACTCCGAATATTTCTTGGCTTGTTGCATACCCTTAAGTGGGTCTTCGTCTTCTTTCTTGGCTTCGATAACTGCAACGGGTAGTGGTTTGGGCATATCACCCACTTGTACACAAAGCAAGTAATCCGTTCTGCCACTTCCTTTTTTTCTTCGTCCTTTTGATCCGGTTGGCTCAACCGGGGCGGGGGTTTCGCATTTTAGCCATTTAATATCATCGTACCCTTTTTTCCTAAGAATTGGATCAATGAGGTGGTAACGGGTTTCTTGTTCATTCATTCCCATGGCTATGCTGCTTTGGTCAGTAAATCAACGGTTTTATACCAATAAAAGAAAGAAGATTTATCGGGTTGTCTTTTTAATCGGTTTAGAAAGCTCCAATCTTGATTTTCAATGATTAAGTCTTTGATATCTTGGCCCTGATAGTGGGTGATCGGAGAAAGATCATTCACCATGATTTTTACCGCCAGGTAAGCAATTCGCGCAGATGCCGGTATCGCATCATCAATTCTGAAATTCCCGGCCATAAGAAAACCAGTACCGAATGCCCTGATGCCCCTTTGTAATTCAGTAAATTTTTTCTTTTCATCTCCTGATCCAGATCCTCGTTTGGCTATAATTAGGCATGTATCTATGGTATCTTGTAAAACCATCTCCAGAGTAAGTTCTAATTCCCGGTTCTCATCTTTTCGGTAAATGATTTCTTGTTCAGCAAATACCTGAAAACTTGCTGCTACCACTTCCACATTTTTAACTTTCTCGAATAGTTTACTCAAATCGAAGAGTTGTTTGCAAATTTCCATAGCAAACGACACTTTTCCTTTGAAGTATGGAATGCCGATAGTGTTGGGAGCGAAGGCAGTTAATTTATCTCCGGTGATAGCGTCAATTGAAGGTGCGGTTACTAAAGTCTCTCCATCTGTCTCGATCCATTTAGTCTGAATAGGAACTTCAATTTGCTCCGGATAAATGGAGTCTTCGATAAGTACATCCAATAGAATTGTACCGGAGTACTTTCCTTTTGAAACAGAATCAAATGTAAAGGAATAATGCGCTTTTGGCACTCCTGGCTTATAACTACGATCTTCGTCTAGCTCAACCCCGGTGAAATTGGAAGAATTTACTACCTTCTGCAGGATAGTTTCTAGTTCAGCCCTGTCTGTTTTGCTGATTATATCGATATCAATCGAGAACCGATTTCCTTCCTTTAACAGAAGAATCAAACTCGTACCACCTTTGAAAACGAACTCAAGGCCGTTACTTTTCAGCCTTTCCAGCAAATGCAAAGCGTAAATCATCTTTTCCAAAATGATCTTGTCAATTCTCTTGTGGTCTTTTTGTTTCTTAAAACCCTCTAACCACTCGTCTGTAAAGCAGTGTTCCCGTATCATTCTATGATATCCTTTACAAGGTGATGCATATGATTGGTCATAAACTGCTTGATGTCTTGCTCTCTTTCTCTTCGTTTAGCGTAGCTGAAAAGTTTAGTGAAATTGATAGCATAGTTGCTGATGGCATTTTCGTAGATATGTATCAGTTCAGAGCCTTGAACGAAGTAGAAAAGTCTCTTCTCAGCAAATAGATCTACTAGGATCTTCTCAAGTAAAGGAGTATAAAATTTCACTTTTTTCTCCGTTCTTCTCACGATAGGGGAGCGGGTAATTAATCTTTTAATGATTACCGGATAGTTGCTTTCCGCGATATAAAAATTAATGTCTTTTTCATCAGGGTTGAGATATAACTCATTTCTTGACGAGTCCTTCAATTCGTAATACAAGGACTCTACGAAATCCTTTTCTACTTCAATTAGGATAATTCGGCTACTTGCTTGATGTTGCGAAAATTCATTGAGCCATTTCGTTTCCCAAATACAATGTCTAACTTCCTCAAAGTTCTCCGTAATTCGCCTGGCAAGCTTAATAAGTTCGAGGGAAATTTCTGGCTCGTACTTGGGCTTGTATGAAATAACATATAGACCTCTTTTTAGTGGCCTAATAATATTTTTCTCTTTAAGGTCATAGATTCTCCAGCCGAATGTTCCCTCTTTAAGGTCAGGTTCAAAATAGCGATAAAATTCAAAGAGGTCCTCTCTAGTAAAGTACTCTTTGTGCTTAAATTCTTCAATCAACCTGTTCTCTATGACCCTTGGCATTCATAGTCCAATTTTTAATAAAAATACTTTATTCTGTCGGAAATTGAAAATCAAAAAAACGCCAGTAAATCAAAATACTGGCAAATATTGGATTTTACAACGGGCTGGAGATCTGGCTCTTTTATAAAGTTTGGTTTATGTCTGGCTCATGTGCTGTGGATTTCACCAACCTATATTCCTTCATTTGAATTCTGTTATCAAATTCTCTACCTCCGAGAAAATTGATTCTTCACTTCAATAATCTGGCTGATAATGGATAGAGCTATTTCTTTAGCCGACTTGGCGTTGATGGATACTCCGATGGGAGCATGAATGCGGTCGATTAGCGACTGGTCAATGCCTTTTTCCAGTAGGCGACTAGTGCGTTTGGCGTGAGTCTTTTTGCTGCCCAATGCCCCGATGTAGCCCACCTCCGATGGTAGTAAAATCTCTAAGGCATTGTCGTCTATCTTGGGATCGTGAGAGAGAATGGCGCAAAAGGTGTAAGCGTCTAACGGAAACTGATTGAGCACTTCGGAAGGATAGTTCTGTAGCAACTGGCTGGGTGGATCGGTGAAGGTAGTATTCTCGGCGAAGTAGCCACGGGGGTCAATCACCACTGTTTCAAAACCAAACTGATTACCCAGAGCTACCAGATCTACTGCAATGTGGGCTGCGCCTATAATTAGCAGTAAACTCTTGCGGGGAAAGATCTGAATGAAATAATCTTTTCCTTCGTGAGTAACCGTTTTATGAGTTCGTTTAGCGTACGCGTCTTTTGCTTCGGCCAGTACCTCTTCCACTAGTTCATCGCCCCAGATTCGTCCGTCTTCGTCTAACAACGTATTAGTGCTATCGCCATCTTCCAGCGAAGAGATCAGGGTAGAGGCTTTGTTTTCCTGAGTATTAGCCAGCAAGTGACTCCATACACTGCCTTCTGAGAAGTTAGCGGGCTGTAGAAATACCTGAATGCTACCACCGCAGGAAAGTCCCACCGACCAGGCGTCTTTGTCGCTTACCCCATAATCCAGTTTCACGGAGATATTCTCTTCTAGGACCTGCCTGGCTTGCTTCACTACAGCTACTTCCACGCAGCCGCCGCTAACCGATCCCGCCATTTTCCCCTCGGAGTTTACCAGCATTGGCGAGCCTACCGGTCGGGATGAGGAACCCCAGGTTTTTACCACTCGAGCAATAGCGACTGTCTGTTCGGTTTGTAACCATTGTTGCAAAATATCGGCGTATTCATTCATAACTTGGTAGGATTGTTAATAATGATTAATATCATTATTATTTAGCGACTAACTCCCTAAGAAACAAAAATTAACATGGCCAAGGTAAGATTTACCTCAGCGTTAACCCGCTTTTTTCCCGCTCTAAAGGAGGTAGAAGTCCAGGGTAGTACGGTACAGGAAGTTTTGGATAAAGTGAACCGGGAGGCACCCGGAGTGATTCATTATCTACTAGAGGAAGATGGTAGCCTCCGGCAGCACGTCAATATTTTTGTAAAAGATGAACTTATTACCGATCGGGTACATCTATCGGATCAGGTACGCAATAGCGATGAAATTCTTATTTATCAGGCTTTATCGGGCGGGTAGATGCAAACGATACTGGTGGGTACAACTAAAGGGTTGCTGGTGTATCAGATGGCTGATCAGCTTAGGCCTACTTTGCCAAGAGTTCATTTTACCGGGTTTTCGGTCAACATGGTGTACGTTGACGAACGGTACCACCGCTGGTGGGTTGGGGTCTCGCATCGGCACTGGGGGCAGAAACTGCACTACTCCGATGACCGGGGAGCAAACTGGCAAGAGGTACCTCCTCCCTCTTTTGAAGGTGCCCTGATGCCCGACGGGTCACGGGCTAAACTACGGCAGATATGGTGCATGCAGCAGGGCGGGTACGATCAATCAGACGTACTGTGGCTGGGAACCGACCCCGGCGGGCTATTTCGTAGTAACGATGGCGGTGAGACGTTTACTTTGGTAGACAGCCTGTGGAACCACCCGAGTCGGCAGAAACCGGGACAGTGGTTTGGGGCGGGTAGCAATTATCCGTTCATTCATTCCATCGTGGTAGATCCAGAAGATAGTGATCATATCTATATTGCAGTCAGTTGCGCTGGGGTATTTGAGTCGGTGGATGGAGGTAACTCCTGGCATCCCCACAATAAGGGATTGGTAGCGGCTTTTCTACCTAATCCGAACGTGGAGGTAGGGCATGATCCCCATAGGCTACTTATCTCGCCCAGTAAGCCGAATGTGCTATGGCAGCAGAATCACTGCGGTGTATATTATTCAGACAATGGAGGAAAAGACTGGAAGGATGTATCGGTGGTTGGTGGCATTCCGTACTACGGCTTTGCGCTGGCGGTAGACGAAGCGGACCCCAGCAAAGCCTGGGTCATTCCAGTAGAAAGCGATGAACAGCGGGTAGCCCCAGACTTACAGCTTAACGTGTACGAAACAGTAAATTTTGGGAAGAGCTGGCACACCCGAAGTGAAGGGTTGCCCCAAGAAGCGGTGTTTGATATCGTACTCCGCCAGGCATTTGTTAAACGAGGAAACTTAATGGTATTCGGCACCACCAATGGAAATCTGTACTATTCCGATCAGGAAAGAATCTACTGGAATCAGCTATCAGCCCATCTAACTAAGGTTAACGTAGTCGTAATTATCTAGAAATACTAATGAATCTCAATCAGGTTACCATACCCTCGCTAGACTTAAGCAAGTCAGTACCCTTCTACCAGAAGTTAGGGCTCCGGCTGATTGTAGATTCGCCTCCGCACTACGCTCGCTTTGAGTGTCCCGATGGCGACGCTACCTTTTCCATTCATCAGGTAGAGAAACTTCCTGAAGTCGAAGGCATCTACGTGTACTTCGAGTGCGATGACTTGGACAAACGGGTGGCTCAGCTACGCGAAGCAGGCATTGAGTTTGATCAGCTTCCCACCGACCAACGCTGGCTCTGGCGAGAGGCCCGGCTAAAAGACCCTGACAACAATCAACTCATTTTATTCTACGGAGGAGAAAACCGCAAAAACCCGCCTTGGCGGATAAATTGATTACTCCATTGCTTCGTACTGGTCAATAATTTCCTCGCGGGATAATTCACCATCGTAAATAATCAGGCGGTAGTGCAGTACGGTGGGCTCTTTATCGGAAATCAATACTGTCTCCCGGCCGGGATAAACCGGGTTCTGCATACTATTTTTGGTGCGTAAAATCCACTGATCCTGCGGAGGTGGATTATCCGGATGGGCAATAACC
>CAKZYJ010000171.1 GCA_937884755.1 uncultured Flammeovirgaceae bacterium | reverse complement strand
AGTCAAACCATTCAGGATAAATTCAGCAGCCTAATAGGTATTAACCCTAATAACTAACCCAATAACCATGAAATATAGATTATTAAAAGCCTTTATTATAGCGTTATTATCTCTAAATGTGGTAGTGATTACCACGATAATGAGTAACGCCCAGCATTTGTTTCTGGATCGTTCTGTACCCGCAGGGGAACTGACGCTCTTACAGGACATCAAGAACGCTAACGAGTACTATTACGTCATAGACAAGCCTAGCATTGCCCTCAATGAACGAGGCAAACCACAGTTTTCTTTCTTACAATACGCCAAAAACTCCGATGCCGGAGTAGAAGGCGGTGGTATTGTGCATGCCGTGATTACGCTGAACGTAAGTGATGAGCAGGTACGGGAAGCTGAGCGGGAACTTCGCCGGATTAATCCGGAAGCCGAAATAAAAGGAGCTGCTATGTGGCGGGGAGGTACGGTTTCACTGGTATCTTCCTTTACTAACCCGGAAGGAGAGCTTACTGAGCAGGTAATTGGTATTGGTAACGCTCCCATTCTGGACGGACAGAAAACCGCTATTTCTATTCAGCTTACCCAACGTGGTGCGGAAATTTTGCGCGAGTCCTTCAATACTCCAACTCCTGACTTAAGTATATCATTCGAGATGGAGCTAGAAGGCTATCGCTCTCCAAAAAATGCTGTGATTGAAGCTGACTTTGAGCGTGTTTACGAGCACAAAGCATTTAGCGGAGGAATAGCCACCCCCTATCTGGCTGCCGATATTAATGCTGCTTTTGACGATCTCAGAAATAGCGGAGCTATCAAGGTTACACAATTTGGTGAAGACGATCAGATGGCTAAGATTATCGAGACTGCCTACCAGAAATTATCCGAGTTAATGTTTCAGCCATTGGGAGGCACCGGCTCACCTAACGTACAGCAACTAAGCTCCACGATTGGAGGTGTGTCTATGATGGATCGGGCTTCCAAGATACTTAGCGAGTCGCGTCGGGAAGCAAAAGCGGATAACCAGCGTATTCGCCAGGAAAACCGCCAGGAAAGAGAGCTGACACGCCAGATTAATGACCAGCGATTAGCAAAAGCCGAGCGGGATGCTGCTCAGCAGAATGCTGCCCAGCAGCAAGCTCAACGCAATGAGGCTGCTCAAAATACCCGTAGGTCTTCAAGTGATACGACGAGCACTGCTCCGGGCCGTCCGTTGCCTCGTAGCCAGCAGGACTTAACCCGCAAAGGAAAAATCATGGAGTACATTCGTCCCGATATGCCTCCCGGACGAGTTGAAATACCGCAAATGGAAACTCCCGACTTGCAGGAAGAAGTAGCAGTTCCTCAGTTAGCTATAGCCGCTTCGTTTGAAATGAAGAAGGTTCGTATGCAAGGCAGCTACCGCATCGATTTAAACAAGTCTACTATCGACATTCGGGTAATGCCCTTCGATGTGAACATTGGTGCTATGGCTTCCAGCTGTGAAGAATGCTTTCATAAAGCCAACCTCGATGATCCATTATATAAGCAGCGCAGCATTACCGCCTTTGTCGATGGTTTGAACGCTGAGGATTTTGGTGAGTACATCAACTTCGTGACAGTTACCATGAAGAAGCAACACCAAGGTGGTGATATTACTGTGGACGAAATTCGTATCGATCGTAATAACTTCAACCAAGAAGGAAATAATTTCTCATTGCTTTATGGCTGGAAAGACGATCAGAACCGAGAGAAATGGCTGGATTATGATTACCAAACTGTGTGGAGCTTTTTCGGAGGTGTCACTTTAGAAGTACCTGAGCAAACGAGTCAGGCATCAGCGATTAACCTAGCCCCGCCCTTCCGCCGTAAGCGAATCACTTTAGAAGCCGACCCCAGTTTACTGGAAGATGCTGAAGTGCGATTGGTGAATGTAAAAGTATTTTATGAACTCGACGGAAAGTCACTTAGCAAACAAGCTACGCTAAGGACCCGCGACGAAGCCTTAGAGCAAAGTCTGGAGTTTATGCTTCCCGCTGATGAAACCGATTATGAGTACGAGATTAAGTGGATTGCTTCCGGCAACCAAGTGTATAAATCGGATCGTCAGAAGACCTCAATGGATATTCTGCTGGTGGATGACGTGCCCTTATTTTAACCACTACCACTATGAAAAGTATAATAAAACTATTGTTAGTGATGTGGATGGGGCTGAGCTATCCACTGAAAGCCCAGGTTGAGGATGAAAAGCTACAGTACATTCACGAAAAGGTGCAGGTTTATTACGTGCCTAACCCTAATGAAAGTGAAGATAATTACTTCGTTGATGCCAATTCAGTGTATTCAGCCACAATCTCAGTAGATGAGACAGGAGGCTTTGAGGAAAATGAAGACTCTCGCAAAGCCTGGCATTTAATAGGTAAGCTGTTTATAGATCCAGCCGAAGGGGGAGATAAGAAATTGCAGGAGCTTACTTATTACACTTTAAAAATGACCGACCAGCCGGTGAGAATAGCGATCTTGAATGATAATGATACTCCAGTTAATGAACTGGGTCAAGAAAACTGGCGACCTACATTGGATAATAACGGCTATGTATGGCCTCAGGCTGAATACGACGATATAGACAATGTATTCCTGATTATGATGGGTACACACCATATGAATCAGCAGGCATTATCGTGGACAATAGGGCATTTTCTGCATTCGCTGATGCATACCCGCGACCATCCAAGAATGGGCATTCACGAATATTATCCTTACGATGATTTCGGTCGCTACGAATCTAAGAGTAAAAGTTTCACCATGAATGCCTTGCCCAATATGGCTGAAGTCTACTGGGAGAGTGTGACAAATATGGTAAATTATCTGTACGATCCAACCCTATTTCAGCGAACTTTTGATTGGTTTAAGCAGAATAGTCCATTGGTGGTGCCAACCCAGCGTGACGAAAGCAACCAAGATGTAGCCTACCAAGACTGGTTGTATACTCGCTTGTCAGTAGAGTCTGAGGGCGTTAATACAAAAGATGATCCTCGGTATAAAGTATTTCGCTTACACGACTTATCCCCCATGTTCAGCATTCATAACGAAGCTGTGATGGGAATTCTGTTGGCTCAATGTGCTAAATATACTGGAGTAGAAAATATGTTTACAATTGTTGGGAACACCATTCCGGATGCACTGGAGGATAGCTATTATACGAGTAGCCTAATGAAGAAGCTAATCACAAAAATGCATGAAACAGCATCTGAGGGCAATTTATATTTACTTCCCATTGCCTATGCTGATTATCTGACCAATTACAGGATCGCGGAGGTAGAAGACTTTTCTGCTGTGTTCGAAGATAAGGTTAGTCGTGAATGGATAGGAGATTATTTTACGATATACCGGAAAAAAATAAGAAATCTGATTCCTCAAGAGCGATCAGGCCACACGATACGTGACTTTGAAACCATTACTACTATCCTAAAGCAGAAAGCACCATATGTAAAGAAAGCCCCTACGGGAGAAGAACGCTTAGCATTGATTCATGATAAGTTACGGTTTGCTTATGTTCCTGATCCTAATAATACAGGGGTATTTTACGTTTTAGACCCACAGGACATTTATGATGGAACCTACAGCGAGGAAAAAGCGGGGGATTTTTGGAAGAATCAGGATATGGAGATCGCTCAGGATTTGATGAAAAATCTTGTTCGCGATCCTGCTGAAGAGGGGGATACTCTTTTGCAACAAATTACTGATCAGATATTGCAAATGGAGGGCGGGAAGGTTGTAGTATTATTGGTAGATGACAACACTCGCTTAAAGGACGAATTGAAAGATAAATTATTTGAAAATTATGGAGCGGGATGTCGGGATACCGAAGATCGAATCTGGCCTTGTACCTGGATGGATGACCGGAACGATAAAAAAATAGTCTACATTCCAATGGGAGGCAGGAACATGCACATTTACGGATATGACTGGGCCTATGCGTATTTCGTACACGGATTGATGCATTCGCGTTACCACCCCGATATGGGAGCTCATGTATTTTATCCGTTTAATGAGGACTTCAATTATCCTCGGGATTCGGATGAACTGATGCTAAATGCCTATCCTAACATAAAGCATGCTTACTGGGAAAGCGTCGCCAACATGGCTGCCTACCTCTACGACCCTCAGTTACTTGCGTATACTTTTGACTGGTTTGCACAGAATGGTGCTTTAGAAGTAGAAGTCGAACGAAGTAATCATGCTCAACAGATAGATTCCTCAGCCTGGCTTTACAACCATCTGAAAGTGGAATCCCCGGGTAATGGGGCCGTAGACGCTTTTGGGAGAACCCGGTATCATATCCGTGAGTTGCCACCTCGATTTATCATTCAAAATGAGGCGATAATGGGCATGCTGCTAACGCAGTGGTCAAGACAGTTCGGAATGGATAAACTGTTTAATATTATAGACAGAAATACGTTAGAGGCTATTAAGGTTCAGGGATATTACACAGGCACATTACTGGACATTTTGTGTGAGAATACTTCCGAAACCTCGGAAGGGCTATCTCATTTACTCCCACTCGCCTATGCCGATTACCTGACTAATTTCGGTACAGTTAACAGTAAGGAGTTCTCCGATTTGTTCGAGGGGGAATTATCTAATTATTGGATTGATCAGTACTTCAGTTATGCCCGAAGTACCATAAAATTCGAGATGGAGATGGAACGGTCTGGATTTAGTCAGAATGACTTTAACGTTATTGCCGAATTATTGAAAGCTCAATCCTCAGAGTTTTCGGGCTTAGAAGGGAGCGAATAGTAAAAAACATGACCAACTTTGCCATGAAAAATATACTAAAATCGCTCTTGCTTCTGGGGCTAGGAATGTCTCTTCATTGGGAATCTTTTGCCCAAAGTGAGAGAATAAAATTTCTTCAGAATTCAGTAGAGTTTGTCTATGTTGAGAATCCCAATGACAAGACAACTAAAAAGGCACCTTCACTAAATCCTCAAGAGATATACAAAGGCGTTTACGATAATGATTCTATCAGAAATTTTTGGATAAACCCAGAGTTAACTGAAGCTCAGAACTTGGCGAAAGCCTTGTTTCAGAAACCGGAGGATGACGGCGACACGCTGTTGCAACAGGTAACTGAAGCTGTCCTACGGTTGAATAACGGAAAGCTGTTAGTGGCTTTACTTAACGATAGTAAAACACCCCTAAATGCCGGGGCTGTTGCCCAGTGGCAACCGACACTAGATTCCGAAGGCTATATTCTACCATACGCTGACCCTAGCCCAAGTGATACTTTCAATATTATGTTGTTTGGAACCCGCAATATGTACGACTATGGTGATACTTGGTCGCGGGCTAAGTTTATGCACTGGCTAACGCATACGGTAATTCCTGTTGATCATGAGTATCACGATCTTCAACTGTCTTACGCCGGAGAAAACTCTCCGGTAGAGGCAATACCCAATATGGATTTAACCTACTGGGAGAGCATTGCAACTATGACCAACTATCTGGCTGATCCTGATGTTCTCCAGCGGGCTTTTGCCTGGTACACAAGCAATGGCCAGTTATTAGTAAAGATAGAGCCCGACCCAGGTGTTAAAGTAGGGTTCTGGCTCTATAACCGATTGAAAGTAGATTCGGAGGGGCAGGATGTGGATGATATGGTTGGCTACAAGCAGTACCGGATTCGCGACCTAAGCCCCCAGGCAGTAATTCATCAAGAAGCTGTGATGGGGATGCTGTTGGCTCAGTATGCAAAGCATTTTGGTATTCAGGAAACATTCCGCTTAATCTATCAGGAAAATGAGGCTGCTCAGCAAGCCAATGGCTTCTACAGTGCTGCTTTAATGGACAAACTCATTGAGGCGGCACAGGATACATCCGGACTAATACATCTGCTGCCTATTGCGTATGCCGACTACCTCACTGGGTACCGTATTCAGAGTGTAGATGAATTTAGTGGAACATTTGATAGCTTGCTTGACCGGGAATGGGTAGATCAGTATTGGCAGAAAAAAAAGGATTTGATTCGTAGTCGGGTGAGTACCCAAGCCTCGGAAATGTCATTAGCAGATTTTAATACAATTGCCGACTTACTCGAGTCCGAACCGGAATCTAACTCTGCTTCTTCTGAGAATTTAGCTGAATCAACTGAACCAAGTAAAAGGCTGAAATTCATTCACGAAAAACTGGGATTTATATACGTAAGTGAACCTCATGAAGGGTTGGAGGGTAGCACTTGGTGGTTAGATTACTCTAGTGTTTACTCCGGTAATTACAGTAAGAAAGAAGCGGGAAACCTTTGGGTCAATCCAAACATGAAGTCGGCTCAACAACTGCTAAAAAAACTACTTCGTGACCCTAAAGATGGGGGAAATGCCCGCTTACAACGAGTGGTTTACCGTATTCTTCGCATGGGTTCCAAAGAGGATAGATACGGAATATCACTAATAGATGATTCGGATAATTCGCTAAGCAAGTTTGTGGAGGATGTATTTGAGCCTTGTCTGGATACCCAGGGCAAAGTATGGCCGTGTACCATGCGTGAGGATGCTACTTCTCATAACATTTACCACCTATCAATGGGAGCATACAATATGAGCTACTATGGGTACGACTGGACGGAAGCCCAGTTTGTGCATGCATTAATGCACGCTCAGGAACACCCTGCTATGGGTGCCCATCTTTGGTATCCCTACACGAAGGAGGGGCAGTATGCTACTAAGGGAGATCACTACATGCTGGAAGCAGTCACTATAGTAGAAGAAGCCTACTGGGAAAGTATCGCCAATATGGCCGCCTATCTGGTTGATGCTGGTTTACTCCGGCGGACTTTTGTTTGGTTTAAAAACAACAATACGCTCTTGGTTCAGGCGCAGAGAGCCGAAAGTGATCTTTCTACCGCCTCTTCTTCCTGGTACGGCTATCGTTCGCTAGGTGAAGAGTACGAAGAAGTAGAGGGTAAGCCTAACTTTAGGAAATACTCTATCCGGAGCATAAAACCTGAACTCACGCTTAAGAACGAAACCATTATGGGGATGCTGCTGGCGCAGTATGCTAAGTACAATGGATTCAGCAAAACCTTTAGCATCATCCACGGAGAAACATCGAGAGCAGCAAAGTACGAGGGGTTCTACAGCAGTATACTAATAGACGAGCTTTGCAAAAGAAACTTTAAGCTTCAGCAGAAGAAGTGCAAGAATATCAATTTGACGTACATGCTTCCGTTAGCCTACGCTGATTATTTCACTGGCTTCAAAACTGAGACCCAGGAAGCTTTCGCTGAGCTATTTGATAATAAGGTCTCGCCTCACGCTATTGCTGAGTACTGGATTATGGCTCGGGAACAAGTTCGTTCCAGGGTGAGCAACAGCCCCGAGCAAATGTCCCTGAAGGACTTTGGTACGCTGGCCAAATTACTCGAGCGTCAGTCTTGGCAAGACCTCTGGCCTGAAGGAAGTGAATAATAAATATTTAACCAAAAACTGAACAATAATGAAAACAACAGGAATAATTCTAACCATTCTTCTGGGTATATCTTTAAGCACTCATGCCCAGAGCGAACTGAGTAAAAAAATCGGGTTTGGTGGTCAAATCACCCAAATTCAGCGAGATTTTGGTATAGGACTTAATCTTACCAGCCCACATTTTGCCAACGGGAGAAGTGCAATACGACTAAGAACGAATATCATGTGGAATGAACATCTCAATAACGATGGCGAAACCACCTGGACATCTTATTCCAACATTTCCCTCGGTTTTGTAAGCATTGCAAGAGAAATCGGAGATTTTGCCCGACTCTACGGCGAGGGAGGAGTCATCCTGCTACTGCCGTCCGATACATTCTCTTCAGAAAGTATCGAGTTCGGGGGATACGGCTTGTTTGGCTTTGAATTCTATATGAGCAACAACGCCAACTATTTCCTTGAGATTGGCGGGGTGGGTACCGGAGCACAAGCCGATGAAGTACCGAATAAGCCGATTTACTCAAATGGTCTACTGATCAGCGCTGGATTCAGAATGCAGCTTTGAAATAGTTGAGAACAGACCGCAATGCGGTAAAAATTAACCCAAAATGAATAACTCAATACATACCAGAGCTTGGCTGCTGGCTGGACTGACTTTCTTGCTCGGTTATCAATCATCCGTGCAAGCCCAGAGCCAAAGGATAAAATTTATTCAAAGCCAGATCAACATCTTTTATGTAGAGAATCCTTATCAAGGAAATAAGGTGTGGGCTTTACATCCTCAGGATATTTACGACAGTAAGTACGACCAAGATGTGGCTGGGAATTTCTGGCAAAACACCAACATGGATAAAGCCCACAGTTTACTGAAGCGACTCTTCCGCCACCCGGAAAAGGGTGGTGATGCCCGCTTGCAGCGAATTACTCATCGGCTGTTGCAGATGAGAGCTGGAAGTGTAAATCTGTGGTTGATTGATGATAAGCAAGCTCCACTAAACGAGCACGCTATTGAGGAGTATGGCCCTTGTCTAGATTCTAACGGACAGGTGTGGCCCTGCGCAGCTCAGTACACCAATAAACACGGTGAAGGCTTTTACTATGTGATACTGGGAGCAAAAAACATGAACCGTCAAGGTCACTACTGGACCCAAACTCACTTTATCCATAGCCTAATGCATACTCGCGAGCATCCTGACATGGGCGCACACATTTTTTACCCCTACACCAAGCCCTACAAATACTCCCTGGAAACCGGAGGGGATTATACGTTAGAATCAATCCCCGATATGCGGGAAGTCTACTGGGAAAGTGTGTCGAACATGGCTAGTTACTTATATGATCCATCACTGCTTCGTCGAACCTATAATTGGCTGACTGGAAATGGGGCAGTACTGGTAGAAACTGACCGTAGCCAGCATGCTTCTAGTATCCCAAGTTCCAATTGGCTCTATACCCGGATGAATATTTCGGAATCAGCCGGAATCTCGGTGGCCGGCACCCCGGTTAAGGGTATGTCAGGGTATAAAAAGTATTTTATCCGCGACTTATCACCTCAGTTTATTATCAACAACGAAGCGGTGATGGGTATTTTACTGGCCTATCACGCTAAGTACTTCGGAGTAGGACATACCTTTCAGGCAGTTCACCAAGAAACTAAGAAAGCCAAGGCGGAAGATGGATATTATATCGGCGCACTGATCGAGAAGCTATGCGATAAAGCTGCTGAAAAGAAGGAAGGCGGATTAAGCCATCTACTACCGATTGCCTACGCCGACTACCTAACTGAGTATCGCACTACATCGATAGAAAAATTTTGTGCGATGTTTGACGGTCAGCTTTCCCGAAAGTGGGTAGACGTGTACTGGAATGAGGTCAAAGACCAGGTTCGCACCCAGGTGTATGCCAAACCGCCCATCATGTCGCAGAAAGATTTTGCCAAAATCGCTGAACTCCTGGAAGCTGGGGAGTCAGACGATACCATTGAAAAAGATAGCTAAAAAAACAACAATTAATTGACCCAAATTACTATGTGTACTCTATGCCATATTGACCCTCAAAAAACCGAAGCCTTCGGCGAGCGAATGATGAATCTGCTCAATGAAAGTGCTTTATCTCTCATGATTTCCATCGGTCATCGTACCGGCCTGTTCGATACCATGGACGGAATGGAAGCAGCTACTAGCGAAGCAATTGCTCACGCGGCCAGACTGAACGAACGATACGTGCGGGAGTGGCTAGGGGCGATGGTCACCGGACACATTGTAGAAACTATTTCCGAATCTGGCTCGGTAGAAATGCTTTATCACCTACCTGCTGAACATGCAGCCTTCTTAACCCGCGAGGCGGGAGTCGATAATATTGGAGTATTCGCGCAGTATATTCCTGTGCTTGGCTACGTGGAAGACGATATTGTGCGTTGCTTTCATCGCGGTGGTGGGGTCTCCTATGATCAGTATAACCGTTTCCACGAAGTTATGCAGGAAGATAGCGGACTTGCCGTTGTGTCTTCGCTGATAGACGAAGTATTACCTATGGCAGGTAATATTATCTCTCAGCTTGAAAACGGTATTCAGGTATTAGATATTGGTTGCGGTAGCGGTCGAGCGATTAACCTCATGGCCCAACAATATCCTAATAGCATCTTTATTGGCTACGATCTTTGCGTTGAACCTTTGGAAACAGCCCGCAAAGAAGCCGAGCGATTAGGTCTATCCAACGTCTACTTTGAGCAGCGAGACTTAACCTATGCCCCTCCTGAGATTCAGTTTGATTTTATCACTGCCTTTGACGCTATTCATGATCAGGCTCGCCCAGATAAAGTACTCAGCAGCATCTATCGCTCCCTGAAACCGGAAGGCACTTTCCTAATGGTAGATATTAACGCTTCCTCTCAGGTTACCAATAATATGGATCATCCTATCGGGCCACTATTGTATACTATCTCTACACTACACTGTATGACCGTTTCCCTGGCTCAAGATGGAATGGGGTTAGGTGCGATGTGGGGAAGGGAAAAGGCCAACGAGATGCTAAAGGATGTTGGCTTCACTCAGATCGCAGAACATCTGCTGGAGCAGGATTTCCAGAACCGCTACTTCGTCATCCGAAAGTAGCCTACTATACCAGATTATTTTAACAACACTTAACCCTCAATATCATGAATAATCAACCCCAACTAACCAAATCGCTCGGCACTCGTGACGTTATGGTGGCTGGAGTAGCACTAGTTGTAGCCGCCAGTACCTTAGTGAGCGACTTCAATGGTTATTTTAGCCTAGGTATTTATTTTGCCGTAGCTTTAGTAATAGCCTTTGTTATTAATCTGTTACTGGGTCTCTCCGCTGCTTCTTTAAGCGTAGCCTATCCCCGAGCCGGAGCATTATATAATTATGCCCAGGAAATATTTAAAGGAAAAGCTGGCCGTTGGCTGAGTATCTTTCTAGGGCTTTCTTTTTTCAGTATGATTGCCCTGACCATGGCTGGAGAAGCGGCGGCTGGAGCCTTCGGACTGAAAGCGCTGTTAGGCGTAGACTTACCCCTTTCTATATACATTTTAGTCCTCTCGGTATTGGCAGTCATTCCCAATGTGCTGGGTATCCGTACTACGGCTTGGGTAAGTGCTGGCTTGTTGCTATTGATGCTAGGCGTTCGTTGGTTCTTTGGCCTCGCTGGATTTTTCGGCTGGGGCAGTACTCAAGCTTGGAGTTGGCAGAACCTACTATCAGTACTGGAAGGTGACTTATGGACAGGTAGCACCGGTATCCTGACGGTAGGGTTAGCCCTGGCCTTCTGGAGCTTTGTTGGAATTGAATTTGCCTGCTCACTAGCTGAAGAGGTAAAAGATCCTAAAAAGTCTTTGCCCAAAGGCATCGTTCTGGGATTAATCGTGATACTGGCTACTTCCTTGGTAATGGGTATCGGAGTAACCGGGGCATTACCATTGACGGAGTGGCAGGCTGCCCTTCAGGGAGTTAACGGAAATGATGGGGAGTCGCCTCAACTGGCCGTAGGCTTTCAGATGTTTGGGCAGACTGGCTACTATCTGATGGCACTAGCTTCAGTAGCTGCTACTCTGGGCACTTTAACCGTGACTTATGCAGCTATGCCCCGCCTTTTATACAGCATGTCTCAGGATGGAGTGCTATTTGGTAAGTGGTCAACTTCGGTAGCCCGTTTGCACCCTCGTTCCCATACTCCGGTAGTGGCCATACTAATTACTTTTGGGCTATATATGATTCCAGCACTATACAATAGTCAAGTGATCGACTGGATATTTTCAGCGGCCTACATCTGGATTTTGCTCTACGTTGTCTTCCATACCCTGGTCATTTTTCAGCGATCAATTTATCCTCGAGTTACCCGATCATGGGTTGTTGGAGGGCACTCCGTAGCAATCTCTGGAATTCTTATCACACTATTCGGCCTGTACTACGCATTTGCCGGTGCCCACGGATATTACGGCAGTCGAGCAGTGCTGGTATTGGGAGGCGTCTTGCTGCTGAGTGTTCTGTCCTATCATATGTCCAGAACAGCCAAAAGATCAATATATAAGAAAACTTCAAAAGTTTAATGCGATAACAATTACGCAATGTGCCTAGTGACTTTCTAAGTCCTTCTCAGTAGGTACATTGCGCTATTTTCTTTAACCCAAAAAACCATTTTGCCATGAATGTTTTACGTCATAATTACGTACTGCTGGTCAGCATGCTTGCCATCGTTTGGCTCTTTAGCCAGTGTGAGGAGGTAGATGATACCGCCTGTCCGGCTTGCCCGGTCGTTACCGCTATTCAACCCACCAGCGGAAAAGCCTT
>CAKZYJ010000170.1 GCA_937884755.1 uncultured Flammeovirgaceae bacterium | reverse complement strand
TAGTTAAATATGATAGAATATGCATTGCCGGGTTACGACATATGTCTTTTTTCATGTTACGAAATTACCCAAAATAAAAAACGCTCAAAGTGAGTAGCTTAGGGTTTACTACAATCCCAAGTATCCTCAACGATGAACGTTTTAGATAAAGATATTATTACATTGGAGATATTACCACACTTGCAAATATATTCTCATGGGCGATCAATCCAAACTTCCAAGCTGATGGTATTTTCAGTTGATACTATATCGGCTCCAGACAGGCTGCTACGCTGTGCTCATGATTACGTAAACATTGGATTCAAAAAGGCCTTAACACTATTACACCCTAACACTATGAAACCAACAAATTGGCTGGTTTAAAATCGACAGAGGGGTCGCCTAGTTTGGCTTTATCAATCTTCTGACCACCCTTGATGAACTTGGTACCCAAAACGTAGGCTTTGGCGTTGTTTACCGCATCAACTGCCAGCAAATCATTATCCTTGAAGTACCAGACCGAAAATTTATTATTGTCGCTTTCTTCTTTTCGCACTACCGTCTGATTGTAGCCGGTCGATAAGCCAACCATCTGTAGTTTAACATCGTACTGGTCGGACCAGAACCAGGGAATAGTATCGTAGATTACATCCTTTTCTATATTGGTTGAGGTAGCAATAGCTGCCGCGACAACCGATTTTGCAGCAACTTTTGCCTGATCAACGGCATTCTGTACTGATTCCAGTCGGACGAAGCAGTCGTAGTGAGGATTGTGGTGAAAGGTACAATCTCCGATAGCGTAAATATCTTCGTCGCTGCTGCGAGCGGAAGAATCTACTCGAATACCATTCTCTATCTCAAGTCCAGCCTGTTCAGCCAGCTCCTGATTCACCCGAATACCACAGCCTACCACAATCACGTCAGCCGGGTGGCGGGAGCCATCGGCACAAACCACTGTGTTAACTTCATCCTCAGTCTCAATAGAAGATGCTGTTTTTCCTGTCAATATCTCAACCCCATTTTTCTGGTGAAGATCATAGAAAAACTGCGACATTACAGGGGCGGTAACCCGAGCCAGAATTCGTTCCTCAAGCTCGAGTACTTTAACATTTGATCCTAGTTTCTTGAGAGAAGCGGCGGTTTCCAGGCCAATGTAACCGCCTCCGATAATTACCACACTTTTCCCCTTGCCTTCTGCCAGAGCCATACGGATGTTATTTACATCTTCGACGGTACGTAGTGGGTAAAGATAATGGGCAGTATCAATTCCCTTGATAGGCGGAATGAAAGGTCGAGCCCCGGTGGCTAGCACCAACTTATCGTAGGGCTGCTTATTACCGTCACTTAAAGTCACAGTATGCTGATCACGATTAATCTCGATGACATTTACGCCCAAACGCAAGCTAATTTCTGCCTCCTGATAGCTTTCGGCTGATTTCAGGGGGGGTAGCTCGGTTTCTCCCTCACCACTCAGATAGGTTTTGGAAAGTGGAGGACGGTGATACGGCAGCGCAGGGTCGCGGTCGAACAGAATGATTTCGCCCTCCCAGCCTTCCTTACGCAGGGCAAAGGCAAAATTTACCCCAGCGTGACTGGCACCTACAACTACACAAACTTTACCTTGGGTAAGGTTTTCGGGCATATCCAATTTGACTTATAACAAGATCTCCAGTGATAGCAATTTTGGTGACTAACAGCTACTCGTTGGCAACGTGCAGTACTATTCCGTCAATGCCTTCACTAATCTCGATCTGGCAGCTAAGACGACTGTATTCGGTCACATTATCATCCAGTTCCAGCATATCCGTTTCAATTTCGCTGGCTTCGCCGGTCTTCTCGAAGTACTCCAGGGCAACGTGTACGTGGCAGGTAGCACAAGAGCAGACTCCGCCGCAGTCGCCGTCTATGCCCTTGATATTATGATCTTTTGCCAACTCCATTACTGAACCGGATTTACCTTCTACGGTAGTTGTTTCGTTATCTCTGGTGATGAATGTGATTTGTGCCATGATTTTTCTCTATTTTTTGCTGATTGTTACTAGTCATGAGTCCACGGACGATTGTCCACCGTCCACAGAATTGGTCAGAATTTCTCAATTTCAGACTTCGGTCTTGCGACTTCCCACTTCTAGCTTTCAAGCCCTAAACTCTGAACTGAGAACTTTGAACTTAGTACTTCCATTTTCGGCCTGCTAACCTCCAATATAAAACACCTCTTTGTTGCTTCAGAAAAGAATTTTCTAGCGAGCTTTGAATTTTACCGTTATACTGTCGTAGCCAACTTTGCGTTTGAACTTACCCCATTCTTCAATGTTTTCTTTAAGATCCAGAATTTCTATGGATTTTACCTTCTCAGCCAGAATCGTCAACAGTGTTTTCAGTATTTGACGGGCATGGGTAGCTCCCAGGCACTTATGATGGCTAAAGCCAAAGCTCACGTGGGGGTTAATCTTACGATCCAGCACTACTTCATTGGGATTCTCGAACGCCGAGGCATCCCGATTGGCGGAAGCCCAGCACAGAGATATCCGGGAATCTGCCTTTACCGCGTGTTCGCAAACTTCAGCATCCTCGGTAACCACCCGGCCCATATGGGTTAAGGGAGCAAAGTAGCGAACCAGTTCTTCTACCGCTTTGCCGGTAATTTCTGGGTTCTCCCGTAACTGAACTAGTGATTCGGGATGATCGGCGAAATAAGCAATTGAGTTGGTGACGGCGTTAATCACCGTATCGCGCCCTCCGGCAAAAGTCAGAATCATGACGCCCTTCACCTCCTCCTTTGTTAGTTTCCTACCATCTACCTCAGCGGCCAGCAGCACCGAGTACAGATCTTCACCGGGGTTTTCTATCGCATTATCAATCTGCTCATCAATATAATCGTACAATATGTTCGCCTTATCTCCATCCAGCGGATCATCTTCGCTACGAAAAACGTGGGTTCCCCAGGAAATCCAGGTTTCCGACTCTTCGTAAGGAATGTTTAGCAGCAAGGTTAAAGCCCTCGATTGCAACCGCAGGGCAAATTCTTCTACTACCTCTACTGCATCTGCAGTAAGTACTTCATCTACAATTTCATTGATCTGCTTAGCCAATTTTTCCTGATAGGCCGGCTCCAGCGGACGTCTAAACCAGGATTCTACCAAAGCCCGGTAAGTACCGTGCATAGGTGGGTCAACCTCAAAGGGTATCTGCCGCGTTTCGCGAATATTAACTTCTGAAGGCACCACAATGCGCCCGGGAGTAGCTCCTGATTGAAATGTTTTCCAGTTGTGAGCGCACTTGCGGACATCTTTGAGTCGCAAAATCATGGTAACCGGATCATCCTGATCATTTATGTCACCGTAGCCCTTCTCGAGTCGGGCCTGCTCAAACGGATCGGGTAAGGCACTTTTTTTCATTTGTCTAAGAGTTAGGTTTACTGTTGACTGTATTCCCTTGCTTAGTGTTTCGCTTTTTCGCCTAAGCTATAGAATAATTACCAAAGCAATAATCAGGAGATTATCAGGAAAACTCTTCCTGTATTTTGATAAAAAAGTAATTTATTTTGTCATTTTAATATCATAATAGCTAAATAATCAGACAAAAACGAGTATATTTTATGCATTTGCTCGGGAAACTAAACAGGAATCAGTCAATTCTGTAACTGGAAGCGATCGGCTATTTTGATGTTACTGTCGTTCTGAGCCCGATGTATTTTCCTGAATGCCATTGGGGAGTACCCCTTAATCTTATTGAACTGTTTATAGAAAAAAGGCAAACTTTCGTAGCCGCAGGAAAATCCGGTTTCGGCAATGCTTAATTCGGTTTCTATTAGAATTTGACTGGCTCGGTTCACCCTGTATTCATTCAGGAAACTAAAAAAAGGTTTTTGCATAACTCGGCTAAAAAACCGAGAAAAGGAGGACTCGGTCATGCTGACCAGTTCGGCCACCTCGGCAAGAGCAATTTTCTCGGTATAGTGTTTCTCTACATACTGCTGCACTTTATCGAGCCGATCTTCGGTTTTGGGGGATAGGTCAGGGGCGAAGTTTTCCCCGGAAAGAAGTCCATACGCAGCCGTTTGACTTAACTGCTGTAGAATGGATAATAACTGAATGTACTTGTTACCACCCGATTGTACTATTGACTTTATGGAAGGCAATACCGTTTCCGCTACTTCTTTTTTGAAATACACGCCTCGCCGAGCTCGCTTTAGCAATTGCTGCACTGCATAGAGGTCAGCAACATCCGGTAAAACCTCGGGCTTCCACTGAATCACCAGTGAACTTGCCATGCTTGCACTTTCGGCTGAATTCTTCCAACGATGCGGAAGGTTGGCTCCGATCAGTACTAAATCCAGCGGCTGGTATTCTGAGATATTATTACCTATGTAGCGGATGCCTTCACTTTCCAGAATGCAGGTTAGTTCAAACTCCGGATGATAATGCCAGGGGGCCGAAAAATGATCATCCAGGTAGTGAAAAGCTGTAACCACACTTGCTTCCGAATTGCTTATTTTCTCCAGTACTGCTTTCATTGTTCATTCAAATTGTTCGATAATTTGCTAACTAGGGTTAAAATATGATAAAATAGATGATTCAAGAATCAATATAGCAGAAGAATTTGTGAAAATCTCTCAGCATTTTTACTTTCTTTACCAGTCTTAAAAGTGTTTGTGTGTTCAGGTGTTATAGTGTTTGCGTATTTGAATAAGTTGATGAAGAACTGTAACACCAAAACACTATAACACCTAAGCTTCGAGACATCATGCACCTAGAAATTTTGCTAAACAAATACCTTTCTAACTACTAACTACCTCCCGCATGTCAATACACTGTAAAGCTGCCGTAGCTACCGGAACCGGCGACTTCCGAATTGATGATATTGAAGTTCAGCCCCCAGCCGAAGATGAAGTACTCGTCAAAGTGAAAGCAGCTGGACTTTGCCATACCGATTACGACTCGCTCTCCTGGGGTAAACCGATTGTGATGGGTCACGAAGGTGCAGGAGTGGTTGAGCAAGCGGGCAGCCAAGTTCCTGATATTAAAGCTGGAGATGCGGTTATCCTTAACTGGGCTACTCCCTGCGGACAGTGCTTTCAGTGCCGGATTGGCAATCTGCATATTTGTGAACAAAATTCTCCGGTGGTCGCAGGAGCGAACGGTTACACTCCCGGCCTCGCCCACCTGGAGGGCACCCGTTGGCAGGGTAAACCTATTGAGCGCTCATTCAATCTGGGTACCCTGTCCGAATATGCTCTAGTGAAGGCTTCCGCCGTGGTGAAGATAGAGAACCAGTCTATTCCCTTTCCTTCGGCCAGCATCATCAGTTGTGGAGTGATGACCGGCTACGGTTCGGGGGCTAATGCCGCTAACGTTGAACCGGGTTCTAGTGTAG
>CAKZYJ010000169.1 GCA_937884755.1 uncultured Flammeovirgaceae bacterium | reverse complement strand
CTGGAACATCTACTGGACTTAATGTTGTCGGGGCATTGCAACTCGCTCAAGAATTAGGAAAAGGGCATTCGGTAGTAACAGTAGCCTGCGATTCAGGATTGAAATATTTAAATGGAACATTATATAGGGATTGAATGAAATCAGCTTTTGATCAGAAAAGAGAAAAAGGATAAAGGTCCCAGTCGAAAGTAATAGCTATATCGGTCTTCTTCGCTATTAGGATCAATACCAGGCAAATTTTGAGAAAATAGGTATCTTTAGCTGTTCATCATTTTACTGCCTTTTATGCTTGTAGAAAAAGAAACTAGCCGTACCTCAACCATAGATGAGATTAAAAAAGGTGATCGCCGCTATTTACAACAGCTATATAATCAATACCGAAAAGAGTTTGGACAATGGGCGGCTAAGCATTATCAGGTTGATGACGATGTGTCCGGAGAAGTTTATCAGCAAACGTTCATTGCTTTTTACTACAACATCCGCGACGGAAAGCTGACCGAGTTAAGAAGTAGTATTAAAACCTATTTGTTTGCCATAGGAAAAAACCTGATGCGAGAACATTTTAAATCAACCAAAAGGGTGGCAGAGCCAATGGATCTTACCATTGCCCCTGAGGAGATAGACGAGGGAGTAATGGCCAAGTACGAGGATACTGATTTGAAAGATCGAATTAGAAGTGTACTGAACCAGATCGGCGAACCCTGCAAAACCGTGATCGAACTTTTTTACTTCAAACAATACGCAATGGACGCTATTGCTACGCAACTAAATTATAAGACCGAACAGATTGCTGCCAAACGCAAGTTTATCTGTTTAAAACAACTAAAATCATTAATGCAGGGTAAGTGAATACGCACAATTAAATCGGGAAAGTCATGGAAGAAGAAATAAAAGATCAACGGATACAGGATTATCTAGCAGATGCTTTAGAGGGAGAGGAGTTAAAAGACTTTGAAAACCAGATGCAGCAAGACCCTGAACTAGCCGCTGAAGTAGCCGGGTATCAGAATCTTGAGCGAGGGCTGCACGGAATTGGCGTTGAGCATTTGGCTACTGAGATAAGTGCGTGGGAGGCAGACTATCAGCAAGCGCAAACCACTGAGACTAAAGCGGTGCCCTTTCGTCCCTACTACGCAGTGGCAGCCGCAATCACTCTGCTGATCGTAACTGGCATTTTCCTGTTCTGGAACCCAACTCCTGACATGGCCGAACTATACGCTCAACACTACACTCCCTACGAAGATATGATCCTGGACCGGAGCGATGCCACGGAAGGTACGCAGGAATTGTTAGTGCAGGGAATGGAAGCATACAACAACCAACAGTACGCTCAAGCCGAAGAACGTCTGCAAGAGTACCTGACCCAAGCCCCCGATCAGTACGGAGCCGCTTTATACCTCGGGATTGCCCAACTGGAGACTGATAGATTTGAAGCAGCTGAAGCCAGCTTTACTACTGCGCTGCAAGACGCTAATTTCGAGCAGCAGGCTCAGTGGTACCTATCGTTGCTCTATCTGAAAAGCGATCAGCCTGAAGAAACTCTGACCGCTTTACAAACCATAGCTAACTCGCCCCAACACTACAAAAACCGCGAAGCAACTGCTCTACTGGAGGAGATAGAATGAGTAGCCTAGCACCGTATGCATCAAGCATTGAAATTATTTACATCACTTACGAGGCCAGGAGGTAAAAACTATTTCAGTCGAACATTATTCAGCACACCTTGCTCTTAACTTTTTTCCTGAAAAAATTTTTGTGAGTCGGTAATATTTTCGGTGGTCATACTATTAACGGACAAATCGGTGGGGGAGCAAACAAGTTGCTCCCGTCTGCTGAGTATAAAAAACCTTAATAGTAACCGCCATGAAAAAGCCTAAAGTATTTCTACTCATTGTATTATTGAAACTAGCCCTGATCGCAAACACTGAAACCAGGGCACAAAGCGAAACTGCATCAGCTCAGATGCCATCCTTTACCCTATCTGATCTGGATGGAAATGTGGTAAACTCAGAAGCATACCGGGGGAGTTATCTGGTCATTCATATTGCTACTACCTGGTGCCCGTTCTGCAACGCCGAGGCTCCCTACCTCGAGCAACTCAACCAGGACTACAGCGACAAGAATGTGAAGGTGCTGATCATTGATGTAAAGGAACCTCAGGAACTGGTAGCAAAAAGTTTGCGCGACCGTTTTCAGCTTACCTTTCCGGTCTTGCTGGATTCGGATGGTACGGTAGCCGCCAGTTTTGCCCCGGCCGATGTACTGCCCGCCTTAGCCCGGGACGAGGTAATGCTGGCTTCTAATCTGCTGATTGATCCAGAGGGAAACATTCAGTTTCTTTCCTTATTGGATAGCAAAAACTTTGACGTGAAGCTTACTGCGCTACAAGCCAAGCTCGATGAATTACTGTTGGTACAATAAAAGTACGCTGATGGGGCTACTGCTATTCGCGAGGTTCAGTCTGTCGGCATCCTCACAGCAGTTGCCGCTGGTACAAATTGAGCGACCCTCTTCGGTGAGCGTAGTGGCTGGTCAAGAACAACAACTTACTCTTTCATTCACTATCAGCAATGGGTATCAT
>CAKZYJ010000168.1 GCA_937884755.1 uncultured Flammeovirgaceae bacterium | reverse complement strand
GCATGGGCGATAAAAGATAGGACTCAAAAACACGAAGCACTGGTACAAGTAGCCAGAGCTTCTACAATAGCTGACCACCCTGAACTAACTTTGCAAGCAGCACGGGCAATAAAAGGCGAATCTCAACAGTCCCAAGCACTGATACAGATAGCTGAGGCTTTCATAATAGAAGATCAGCCCAAACAAGCTCAGAGAATTACTGATCTTGCTTTATTATTTATTAAACGTGAAAAAAATTTAGTGCATCAGTCAAGAGAACTTGCTAGATCGGTCAAAATCTTTGCGCTAATCCATAATTTTACCCAGGCATTTGATGTGGCCAGTCAGATAAGAACCCCTGATATTCAACTTGGTGCATATACAGTTATCATGAAAGAATATCTTAAAAGCAAGTAAATCCATCCATATTTATTTTCTGAATAACACCAAATGTATAGCTTAATAAAAGCTTAAGGTAGTACAATCTTTTTAAGTCTTCCAAATCCATCTTCGTATAGAAAAAAACGCTTGATAGGCCTTTAGAACTAGGCTTGGTGTAGATTAGGGCTATTCAATCGGTTGAGAATGCTGAAGCTTCAAGCGCAAGGCCAGGCATACCGGGCAAACGATCGGACCGCCGATCGGTGGTCAACTACCGGAATTCCGATTAATGTACCAAAAATGAAGAAGAACACCCTTCGCCTGTTTTATGCAACACCCTCGATAATAAACTGTAGTTCAGTTGGGGTATTTAGGTTAATATTTCTTTCCAGGTAATGGTTGTCCCCTTATTCATTTTTACGTAATTTGAAATAAGATCTACTAACCCCTAGTTCCATGGCGGTTCGAGTTTTCATTAGCCACAGCCACGAAGATCATATGCTATCCAGTGCTCTTACCGAACTGTTGTGCAATACGCTTGGCTTGCAGGAGGAAGAAATACTTAACACTTCGCAGGTGAACACCGGTCTGGTCCCAGGCTCTATTGTTTCAGAAGAACTCCGTGAAGCCATGACAAGCGCTGAGGTTGTCTTGGTGGTGATCACTCCGGCATCGGGTGAACGACCCTGGGTACAGTTTGAAGCCGGTGGCGCTTTCTTCTCGAGCAAACGGTTGTATATTCTGCTTCATCCATCAGCCAAGTCGCCACACACCCTCCCGAATAATCCGACGCTTATGGAGCAAGACGAGGAAATTGCTAAGTTAATTGACGCCATCAGGAACGATTTGGAGATAAAGGTAGCTGCAAGTACAGTAAAAACTATCCAGGCGATTTCCAACTTCATTGGCGAAGTGAAGGCCTACAATCCGGAATACACTCTACTTCATTACCGGAATCGGCTAGAGCTGCAGATTGGCTTTGGGGATGTGTTCGAGTACTCCGAACCGGGGGGCATCGCCCTTGCCTGTGACAACCGCTTCGATCTGGTGAAGCGAGGCGAGGGAAGCCAACTCTACGAGCGCACCTTAATTGGTCAATTCCGTAGACGCTTCTTCAAACAACCCTCTTTGGATGATTTCAGGGAATACATGATTAAAGGGCTAGGTGGCTCTAGTCTTGAGGATCGGTTTGAGGTTGGGCATGTGGCTATGAGCCCATTCCCGGAAGTAATTACCAATCTATCAGAGAACTCAACGCTATTCCTGGTAGTGCTGTACACCGTAGCGGATCGGGATGGAGTAATTGAGGGCGCTGCCGATGCCTCCAGCGTTTTTATGGCCTACGAAAGATTATGGACGGCTGCCGCAAACCATAGACCTGAAGCGGTGGTGGCTCCAATTTTCGGTGCCGGGCAATCTGCTGCATTGCTTAGCCGACAGCAATCCTGCGCCATTGCTATAACATCAGCTTTATGTGTGTCATTACGGCAGCCCATCTATCCCCGTCTTCGGTTACTATGCCGCGACCGTGAGAGTTACCGGGCTCTCAATATTCGCGCTATCGCCGAGTCTGTAGGGCTGGAGCGCGGCCCTCGTGCGTAATGGTGTCTCTTCAATTTGGCAGTTCAAAGTTTAGGAAGGTACCCTTTGGCTTTTTCTTGGTCATTTTCAATCACCTTTATTTCCAGTAGTTAAATGTACTAGTATCATAAACCTAGAAATAAACAAGACTTATCAGACACTTTAAATTATTATTCCGGTAAAGATCTCAAGCAATTTTATTCTACGGATTTTCATTCGTTCATTTCCTTGAGAAGTACTTCTAAATTAGATTTTACAGTGCGTGTATGAGGATGTTCGGGGCCCAAATGGTTTTCAAAAGCTGCTAGGGCCCGTTCCAACAAGCTTTTGGCTTGATCGTATTCACCTAAAGCTCGGTGCACCGTAGCGAGATTGGAAGCCCTAGTAGCCGTGTTGGGATGATCAGGCCCGAAGTTTTTTTCAGCCAAGGCCAGGGCTCGTTCCAGCAAGCTTTTGGCTTGATCGTATTCACCTAAGGCTCGGTGCACCAGGGCGAGATTATTTTGTAAAGTTGACTGTGCAGGATACTCATTGGGACCAAATAATTGATTCAGGATTTGCCCGTAGGGCACCCATTGAAACTTATCTACAGGATTGTCCTTGCTTTGATCAATGTTTAAATGATCAATTACCTGATTAATAAGTGGACTTACCTCTTCCGGAATAGGGGGAATTTGTCTTACCACCACCGCTGCAGTAATGCGGTGCATTTTGTATTGGTCGGTGATCTCATTGTAGAGCACCCAGCCTTTATCTCTCAGTTCTTCCAAGGTTTCAGAAAAAATGTCCTCTTTTTCGCTTTGGGCGGGGTCAATTAAATCAACCAATTGATCGTAGGCATGAAATTCCGGGGGCAAACAAGCCAGTTGTTTCAGCAACCAGTGCTCATCCTCGTTTAGTTCGGTAAGCTGAAAAATGGAACATAAATACGAAGTGATCCGGTCTATTTTAGCCCCTTGGTGCGGCACATACACATTGGCCCTCAAATCACTTTCAATGGCAGAAGAAAGTTTTTGGAGATCGGTTCGTTGCTTTTGGGCTGTTTTGGCCAGTATCTCAATGGTAAGGGTATGGTAATCTACTAACTTTACTAATGCAGCGATTTCGGCTTCACTGAGTTGCTCACGTTGGTAGTGCTTTTGGAACAGTGCCAGCGCTTCTGATTCAGACAAAAAGCCTAACTCCATCGTTTCAAACCGCTCAATATTTTCCCTTGAGGTAACCAGGACATGCCAGGAAGGAGGTTTAGGCAATATATCGTAGTAAGAGCTCAAGGTCTCATTGGCATTGTCAATCACCAGTAGGTTAGGCCCTGGTTTTTCTTTGAGTTTCATCACTACTTCAGCGAACAAATCCTTTAATTCTTTACCCTCCGGCTTAATTTCCAAGCTGGGCAACAGTCCGGTGGCATTCACTAGGTTGCTTTCAAACGTATCGGTCAGTTCATCTACCCAGGCAATGTGTCGGTATTTTCGGTAGAATTTATCCACGTATACCTGCGCCAGGGTAGTTTTTCCAATGCCACCCAGTCCGTTGACTAACACTACCGACTGTTGGTTAAACAACCGCTGTTTAATTTTTTGCAGATCCTCCTTTCTCCCCACAATTTCTCTTTCTTGAGTACGGGGTAAACGCAGTGTTAGTTCTTGGTTAGTGGGGGGAGAGGTAGAAAAGTGCCGCCCCAAAACAGCGGCAACGGAAGCAGCTAACTGATCGGGGTTGGAAAAAAATTCAACCATACGATTTTTTTGCAACCCGGCCTTAAATGCGGCTAACTGCTGGGCGGATGTGCCCTGGTCAATCCAGGCTGGGTTCCAATTCGCTTGTAAAGATTCATCCACCAGGTAAATGTGTCTCGGAATCCCGGCGGCAGCCGCGGCGTGGTATTCTGTCTCGGTAATAGAAATGGCGTCTTCCTCCGGGATGTACCCGTACCGAAAGGCATAAATTCCTACAAAAACATCGGTTTCATCCTCAATTAACCGAATGCACTCCTCTTTGGGGCGGGCATCGCGGGCGCCAAAGTGCTCCATGGAGATATCCACCGCACCCAGTTGGCGAATGCTACCTCGCACTTTTTCCCGGAAAGTTACTAAGTCTTTAAAGGTGGAGGATACGAATACGTGCTTATTCATAGGGGTAGAATGTTAGCTATTCCGTTGTTGGGAAATAAATTGGATCACATTCTCCGGCACACTGGTGTCTTCTGCTCTTTTTGTCCGATAGACTTTAATCAAGTTAAGATTGTTAAGGGTGGTACCAAACATCCAGTCTTCAATGTTGCAGGTTAAGGCTTTACGAAGTTGAGCTTTGGCTTTTTCTTCGTCGTTTTCAATAACGGCAATTTCCAGTAGCGTGGCGTAGTCCCAGTAGTCCGGCGTCTTGGTTTCCAACTTGCGGTTCACGGCATATTCTACCACCGGAGACAATTTTTGCAGCTTTTCTTTACTTTCTTGGTCGCCTTTCAGCTCTAACAGGGTCAGTGCATTTACGCCCGGATAGGCATCTCGCCAGTCAGCTTCAAACCCTTTTAAGTACGTCTTTAATGCCTCATCCAGAAAACCTTCAGCTTTAAATTCATTTTCTTCCTTTCGGGCTTCATCAAACAGGTCCTTGTATACTCTACCCAAGATGCCGTAGGTCTCGCTACTGGGGCCATTTTCTTCAATCACCCTTTCCAATACAGCAATGGCTTCATCCCGCCGCTTCAATCGGTTGAGGGCAAAGCCTTTTTGCTCCTGTACCATCACGGTTTGCTGTACGTGCACGGGCATGGCTTCTACAAAAGCCACCATCTTATCGTAATCACCCAACGCGCGGTAAGAGAGCATAATATCTACTAATACCCCAGCCTCCTCATTTTCTAGTTTGAGCGTGTTGACAATGGCATCTACCGCATTAGTTTTTTCACTCTTGCTACCTTCCGTTTTTCTAGCTTGGTTCAGCTTATTTTTCAGCTCTTCGTTGTACTTTACCCGATCTCGGAAAATATCGGTTTTTTCGTGGGCTACGCTATTCTGAAAAGTCATACCATCTACCAGTTGAAATACCGGACTGTCAGAAGACCTATCAGATCTGGTGTTTGTTAATTGCTGGGAGAGGCTTTCTTTATCTTTTTCTAAATTAGGCAGGTTGCCCGCTTGATCGTAATCATACGAATAAGGAATGGTTCTCAGATAATTCACATCAAAGGGTAGCTTAGCGTCTTTTTCAAAAATCGTGATGGTAGTAAAGGGCTTAACCGCGTGGCGAATGCCCAGCTCGTAGAAGACATTGGCATTAGCGGTAGTTAGATCGGCCACTACGTAGTCGGAAAGGATAAGCCGTTCGTACATAGGTTTATGAATAATTCCATTGACGGTTTCTTCATCAGCCCGAATGGGTTCCATGTCGGCGGCTTCTATGGCGGGCTTGATGAAATCCTGGTATACAAGATTAAAATCAACCTCATTACCGTCGGCATCTTTTTTTGTACCATAGGGCATCACAGTGAAACACAGTAGTTTGGCCATGATTTGGTTTATGTATTTAAATGATAAAACTATCTTTTTTGTTAGTTTAAGCTAACTCTAGCTAACTTTTTATAGGCTATTAATTTAGAGAATCAATACTTCTTTTTTAAATAAAAAGGTGTGAAAGGTATGAATAATGCTAAACCTATCTGAATGACTTTACTTTAAATCTAAAATATTGATTGCCTCTAGAATTTGGGAGATCTAATTGTTTAAATGATTAATCCACAAGTAATTTTTTTATTGTATCTTAATCTTTAATTCAAATTCCCTTTGCTTAAGATAAGCATGACCTCTTACCAAAAAATCGGACAGTGTAAATTAGAGAAAATTGGCTTTTAAATCGTAGTATTAACCAAAGCAGATAACGATGAAAAAGTCTAAGTTCACAGAGTCACAAATTATTTTTGCCCTTAAGCAGGCGGAAACAGGAACCAAGGTTGAAGAAGTATGTCGTAAGATGGGCATCAGTGAAGCCACATTCTACAATTGGAAAAAGAAATATGGCGGTCTGGGGGTAAGTGAGCTGAGAGAACTTCGCCAATTAAAAGAAGAAAATGCTCAATTAAAAAAACTGGTTGCAGATCTTTCGCTAGATAAGCAAATGCTTCAAGACGTCATCAAAAAAAAGCTCTAAAGCCTGCTAAGAGTAAAGAACTAGCCCAACAGATGATGGATGATTATAGGATCACCATCCGGCGAGCCTGCAAGCTTGTTTTACTACATAGATCCATGTGGTATTATCAATCGCAAGCCAGGGATGAGCAGGCCATCCGAAGGCGCATGCGAGAGATAGCGATGACTAGAGTCCGTTACGGTCTTGACAGGATTCATATTCTGCTTCGAAGGGAAGGCTGGCGAGATAGCAGAAATCGCGTTTATAGGCTTTATAAGTTAGAGGGGTTAAATTTACGTAGTAAAAGGCCACGAAGAAGTAGAAGTGGTTCACACCGTCTAGATAGATTAGATGTTTCTAGTATCAATCAATGTTGGAGTATGGATTTTGTGGCTGATCAACTCTTCGATGGCCGCCGATTCCGGGTCTTAACTGTAGTGGATAATTATAGTCGGAAATGCCTTGCGATCCATCCAGGCCAATCCATTAAAGGAGAAGATGTCGTTCAGGTTATGGAAAATTTAAAATCTATAATTGATACTACACCTGATCGGATACAGGTAGATAATGGCAGCGAATTTATATCAAAAGCACTTGATAAATGGGCCTATGACAACAAAGTAACCTTAGATTTCTCTAGGCCGGGAAAACCCACGGATAATGCCTATATTGAATCGTTCAATGGTAGTTTCCGCGATGAATGTTCGAATGTCAATTGGTTCTTATCTTTGGAAGATGCTATTGATAAAATAGAAGCTTGGAGAAGAGAGTATAACGAGTACAGACCACACAGTTCGCTCGAGTACAAAACACCCGAAGAGGTGCATAACAACGAAGTCAATGACGGCCGATTTTCCACTTTTCAGTGGTCCGAAATTCAGTAAAGGGTCACTCATACGATTATTTATAGTTTTGTTTGGTACCAAAACAAATAAGGCGAACTAATCTCGTATCGATTAATTTTTTGAGATATCAGAGGCTCAATTGGCAAATACTGATTATCATATTTCAGTTGCAGGAGACCAAATCTATAATTTGCTTCAAAAAGCAATATCCATGCGAGGCAATTTGCATAAGACTTTATTAGCGCTTAAGCACTATCGTCAGCGAGGTCTTTCGGAAAATAGTTTTCTTGAAAATATTCAAAGTACGATCGCACATATTGCTCAATTCTGTCAAGAAGCACATCCTACTTTGTACTTAAAATTACATAAAATGGCAGAAAGAGCAGTTGAAGATACTACAGTTAAAAGCGAAAAGGAGTTTGATAGCCATATTGATGTTCTGGCTCGCCACAGATGGCACGCTCAAGCAAGTTACTTAAATCAAAACACCCAACTTCGTTCCATTGCCGAAGATTTTGATCAAGCCCATGGTATACCCTATCTACTAATAGACCAATTGATCCTAAATTGATCATTTCTACTTCTTAGACAACTTCAAAGGCTGGCACTCACTTCTAGAAATATGTAATATCCAAAATTCTGTAACTATCTGCTATCAAGAAAGATAATTTCTTTTTCAAAAAGTAGCTTGATTAATTTATATAATGGAATATTAACTAACTTCACTCCTTCGTATTTAACTGTCATCTCAATCCTTTTATCTCTACCAGGAATTTTTTTTATATTGAAAACTATATTGTCATACTCAAACAAATTTTCTTCAGCTAAAGAGATTTTTGACTCAAAAATTTTTGATGTTATTCGATAGCTTTCTGATATTACATTGACGCTTGGTTTAAAATCAATATCGAACTTAAAAACTCTATTTTCTTTTAGCGCTATCTCATCTACCATTTGTTGAACTATTGGAAAAGTGATTGTTGTTAAATCTGGATCAAGAATTGCGAAAATATAATTAACACGATCAATCCATTGTACTAATAAACCAAAGGTCTGAATTGAATCATTAAGCTTTACGGCATTTATACCAAATTTGGAATTTTTGATACTATCCTCAACAGCTTTTATTTCTCTATAAAAAGTGTTGACAGATTTTTCATCTCTGTAGTCGTGAAGGTAAAAAGTAACTTTTGCTATTAGATATGAAAGATCCCGAAACAGACTATTTTCTGAAGTGTCTTCCATTTGAAAAATATGCTCATAATCACTTTCATTAAATTCCATAGATAGCGACAAATTATACTCATTATTAATAACAGTAATCAAGTTATTTAAACTATCAATACTTCCTATATTGAATCCCTGTAAACTATATAATGGCCCAGTGGCCTCACTTATATCTGTACCCAATATTCCTACAGGTACAACTTTTTTATTTTTTCCATATGTCATACCGGATTCAAAATATACCCATTTGGAATAGATAGAATTTGGTGAAATAAACACAAATACCAATGAACACATCTTTAACGCTTCTTCAACTTTAGAAGACCAATTCGTTCCGAATGGAATACTTTGGCCATCTGAGGATAAAAAAGTTGTTACAAAACCTTGAAGTTTATCATCTAATATTTTCTTTAGGCGTTTTAGAATAGGACTATCCTTTGAAGAATGGCTCAAAAAAATTATAGGTTTATCCATTGGATTTACTAAGATAAATGGAAGGAAGGACAACTAATCATTCTAAATTATAAAGGTTTGATAAACTTAGTTATTTGTCTCCCATTTATAAAGGATATTTAAAGGATTAGTTACTAAAAATTTCTAAAAGCTTCTTAGCTTCACCACTTAGATCCGAATCAGCATCATTGAAGAAGCCATTTTCCTTATTCCACCAATTTGCATACCTAGCGAATTGCCGGTGTGTGGAAAGTACTGGATTAAGTCCAGAGAAATTATTAGGATTTTTCTTTACTAGTTCATGTAATTCTGCTAAGCGATTTTTGGTAATTTCAGGATTGTAGTGTAGGTTACCACTGATGGATGCTATTAAATCTAATTCAGCAAGAGAGCCTCTTGCCCAGACTTGCCTCTGAACCAGGCAGTCTGGGGACAGATCTCGTTCGGCCGCTACCTGACAGGCATACCATTCGCCAATTTTCTCAATCCGACCGGTCAGCACCATCTGAAGGGCTAAATATTGTACTCCGTTCCAGTGGTGAGAGGTATTGTATAGAAAACCTTGTTTGTAACATTGATAGGCATTTTTTAGGGCTTCCACCTCTTCTTGATGACGCTGATCAGCTTCGGCTTCCTCGATACCAGCTCGCCGAAATAATAATTCTGAAAGACGTTTATAGGCACTTCCCAGCAGACCTTGCGTTTCTTGTACTATCTCTACTTTTACGTCAGAACTCGTTTCCGAAGAGTATTGGTCTAAGTACTTTGTAAGCGAATCAATACACGTCTGTAACCGTTTAGTCACTTGCTCATACTGCCAGGTTTCTTTAATGCTCTGTTCTAGAAGTACATTGGCGTATTTAGAGGTGGTCTCTAAAGCAGCCAATTGACTCTGTAGTCTAATATCCAGTAAATAATCATGGTAACCTTCGGGTAACCGTACATATGCCACCATACCGACCCAGTCGTGGTAGGTAGTGTTTTTGGCGCGATAAAGATTGCTTCGGGCTTGGTATAATCCTTCTCGGATATCCTCTCCATCCATCCATTGCCGGTACAGCGTTTCGGCAATGATGGTAGAACCGGGAAAAGTCAACGGTAATTGTGATGCTATTACGATTGGTACGCCTGCTTGGTGTAACTCTTGAGCCAGACTGCCTACCTCCACCACCGTGTTACTCTGATTCCCCCCATCACAGATAGCTAAAGTAACCATAACCGGATTAGTGGATTCTCGGTCTTGGTTTAGGGTCTTCGGTAGAATAGCCTCTACTATTTTTTCGGGTGGGGTAACGGTCCGATCAGCGGAGTCTAATGCTACCCCAAATCGTTCCCGATGCCTGCGTAGAGGATCTTTAATGATCATACCGTGTGCCAGCAGATGTACATGGGTATAAGGTTTTTGGTCTTTATATCCTTGCTCAATTGCTTGTTTAATATCGTCTAAACTAGCTTCCTTTAACGTGGTAATGACTGACTTTTCATTGCCAATAACCATATCCACACCCGGCAAAGGATCTACCCAGGGTTGTAAGGCTCTCAGCAATACTTCCTTGTGTTTTTCAGCCGGAACTGTAGATCCAAGAATCCATGTTGGAGAAGCGTAGGCGAAGAGTACCCGAGGGCGGGCGGGCCACCGAGTTTTCTTTTCGGAAAGGGGCTTAAGTGCCCTCCGAGTAAGGACTATCGGGTTTTTTTGATTAACTAATAACGGTGCACTATCAGCATCCAAAACTGCTTCAAAAGGTAGTGCATATAATTCTCTAGCGTTAGTAACAATATCAATCTGTACTAGCTCTTCATTGGTGAAATTAGGTGTTCTGAGGGTCTTAGTGGCTTCTTGACTCAACTTTTCCAGCGCTTCTTGTTGCTTTTGTTCACTAATCTCTTGATGGTACCGCAAGCAAACCAGTAGATCTAAGAGTTCTTCGTGGCTGAACGACATGTCAAATTGTCGATGTTGAGAAGACTGATCTGTCGTAGATTCAATGACTACGTGATAGGGTCGGTTTTTTTGAATCATACCGGCATCCTCTCCGCTACGAATAAAGTTCATTCTGATTGATTCCATAATAACTTTGGAGTTATAGTATCAACAAATAAAGAATAAAAACACTCAAGGCAGGTGCGGACTCATACAGCCCTACCCAACAGTATTAAATATCATCCTGAATCTCTTCTCCTAAACTGTCATCAATAGCTAACTCTTCTTCGGTAAGCTCACCATTATTTAAAATATTGACTGCACTGTTAAGCATTCTAAGTTTGAATAAGCCAATCCCAATAACCCCTGTGTCTCCGATGCTTCTAAGAATAGTATCACTACTAAAGGTAACTTGGGGCTTTAAGGTAATTTTGCCCATCTCGAGTTGTTTCAACGCACTAGCTTCCCCCTCAAATCCTACTTCAGTTCCTCGTTCGCTTGAAAGTAGCACTAAGCACTGCTGACCGGTATAGGTAGCTGAAACTACTTTATTACGATGGGACCACTTTTTCTCTCGTCGCAAAATTGCTAGTTTACGAGCTACCTGATCGATGTTCTCCATTTGTTCTACCTTAATTTCCGCTGCTTTAAGTACGAAGGAGTTTTCCTTCTCGAACTTAAACTTCACCGAAGCATTTACATTGGCTACTGGAAGCTCAGGAACTTCCACTCCTGACACTACTCTGACCATTTTGGCGCCTTCGGAAAGAAAATCTAAGGTAGTTGGATTACCTTCCCTAGTTTCGATAGGTACATCAAAACCATCGTCTTTCAATTGGTCTAGATGACCAATTTTCTGAAAGACGCCATTTTGAATTAAGCCATAATCCCCAATACGGTGGGGTACCGTAATCGGAAACCAAGTAGCGTGAAAGTTAGCGTGGCGGTGGAGTGCTTTGTTGTAATCGCGGGGTAAGCCCATGGTTAGATTAGTTTAAGTTGATATTTGTTTCAATATAACTATTTATCTTTTTCTAAGAGTGATTTTTAACCTAAATCTATCACACAGATTATCAATAATATTGCACATCAAGCAGTTCTTGGATGTAGTTTTCAAACCTGAGCACCAAGTATGAGCTGCTGCTAGTAAATTAAGATTGCAATCGTTTTCCTTTGGCGTAGCCAATCAAATTGCCGCGCCGACACGTGAACGTTTGCCTGCACTCGATTTTTCTGTAACCTTATATTTCCTTATTGGCTGAAGAGGAGAGTGACTTTTTTAAGGATATAAAGTTACTAGTTCTTACACCTTGGGGCTATAGGCAAGATAGCATAATAGTGAGGGTCAAAAATGGCAAGGTTAAAGGATAGTTTTAAACATTTATTATCATCTATTGAATATCAAATGAGAATCAAGTATTTTCAATTCCGATAGAATAAACATGGCTCTCATCTATGACCGACCAAGCCCAAAAATTGATAGAAGAATGCTTAGAATCCCAATCCACCTACCTAGACCTGGGTAACTGTGGCATTACTGACCTTAATGAACTACCGGAGCTGTTTGCATGCGCCCACGTGGAAACCTTGATACTGAGCAATAAATGGTTCGAGTGGAAGTCAGGCTCAGGCAAATTTGTGAGAAAGCAGAGCAGAAATTCTGGTTCTGCAAATCGGCTATCTTCTGTTCCTCTGGATATTAAAGTGCTCACCAACTTAACCAAGTTTATTTGTTCTGAGTCGTGGGAATCAAAAAATTGGGATATCGACAATATCTCCTTTGTGCAATTCTTCCCACAGTTGAAAACGCTGAATTTACGTAATAATAAAATTCAGGACCTCTCCCCACTGCAAGGGCTTAAGGATTTGCAAACCTTAATCTTAGGTTTTAATCGTATTCAGAACCTATCCCCGCTGCAAGGACTCAAGGACTTGAAAACGCTGGATTTACGTGGTAATCAAATCCAGGACCTCTCCTCGTTGCAAGAGCTTACCGACCTGGAAACGCTAAATCTAGGTTTTAATCGTATTCAAGACAAAGATACCTTGATTTTGCGATGCCTTAGAAATTTGAAAATGCTGAATTTACGTGGTAATCAAATTCAGGACATATCAGTTTTGCAATCCCTTAGACAGTTACAAACACTGAATTTGCGGGATAATGAAATCACGGATATTTCCCTTGAATTTTTAAAATCCTTACCCTCCTTGTCTAAACTTAGAATAGACGGAAATCCCATTAAAAATGTTCCTCCCTATATCTTTGATATGGCCGAGAATGTATTGGAGGATGTACGAAACTTCCTTGAGGCTAAGGCAAAGGGAAGTAGTATCAACAATGAAGTGAAAGCTTTATTGATTGGTAATGGAGGTGTGGGTAAAACCCAAATTGCCCTTAGACTCTCAGAAAAAGAGCAATTCCAATTCAACCCCGAACACGATTCTACCCATGCCATCAACCTGCTTCCCTGTCAGGTGAAAAGTAACCTTTTTGAGGAAGGGCTAAGAGTGACTCTCTGGGATTCCGGTGGGCAGATTCTCTATCACTCTACCCACCGCATCTTTTTTCAAACTCGCGCTTTATCCCTGCTGGTATGGGATTTAGAAAATGAAGACCCTGACCCTAAATTGCAGCAAAAAAGGGATAAAAACGAAAATCTTACCTATTGGCTAGAGTACGCCAACCTCTTTGGTAAAGGGAACCCGGTATTGGTTCTGCAAAATAAAATGGATTTGTCTGATCAAAAGGAAATACCTCAAACCGATCAGAATAGTCTCAAAAAACAGTATCCCATAACCTACTTTATACAGTTGAGTGCGAAAGAAGGTACAAATTTCAAGGTGCTGGAAAACAGAATTAGGAAGACCGTTGAGAAAGTGCCTAAACTTCGGGATGAATTGTTATTAGAACTGCCTACTGCCTGGATAAATATCCGGGAGAAGATTCGTAGTGAATTAACGAAAGAGAATAGTCTAAAAAAAATAAACTGGGAAACCTTCCGGCAATGGTGCCAGAAAGAAGGTGAAGCAAAGCGGGTTAGCACCATACTGCGTTTCTTTCATAATACGGGAGTTCTATATTATCAACCCCCGTATTTTTCCGGTGATGTTATTCTAGACCAGGCCTGGGCCATCAGGGCAATCTACCAAGTATTGGATAGAGAAAGCGATTATTTTGAAATCATGAAAGCTAATAAAGGTAGTTTCTGCTACGAAGATATTTGCGAGGTATGGTCTGAATATGACGATCAAGAAAGAGAATTGTTTGTAGATTTTATGCTGAGTGCCGAGACCTGTTTTGAAAATACCCCTCATGAGCTTGGTAAAAAGTTTGAGGATCGAGCTTATATCATACCACAGTTTATTCCCGCTGCTAAACTGGACCTTCTTAAGCATTATATCAAGGAATATGAATTAGGACTGGTGAGTGAGACTCCTTACGGTTTCTTACCCGCACTGTTTATCCATCGCTTCATCGTGAAGGCCAAGAATTCTACAGAAGACAGATGGCAGTCTGGTGTGTTGATAAAGTACAAGGGGCAGTACGCAATGGTGGAAGCGGATTATGAAAAGAGCAAAATAGTTGTCCGCTATGGAGCCGGTTCGGAAGAACTGTTGGAGGTCATCCACAATGAATTAGAAGCCATTAATCAAAATACAACTATCAAAGCACTTAAAGGTGGCTTAAGTTCTAAAGACAGATATCTTAGGGGAGGTTTTGAGGATCTTACTACATCAGAACTAAAACCGACAAATCAAAAGAGTATGAAAGTATTTCTCTCCTACAACCATAAGGATAAAGTGACTGCCAATCGGATAATAGATGTATTAAAAAAGGAAGGGTATCCAGTCTTTATGGATGATGTTGCAATGGAGGCTGGTGAAAATATCGAGAGTTTTATTAATAAGGGCGTAAGGAAAAGCAGAATCACTGTTTTATTGGTTTCCGAACATAGCTTACAATCGGGCTGGGTTACTTCGGAAATAATCAAAAGCCTCTACGATGAAAAGATTAGAGGTGAAGGTGAACGCTTCATCCCTGTAACGATAACCAACATATACCGTCAAGAGGGCTATGTAGATAGCGCTTTGGATAAGATAGAAAAAAAAATTCAGAGAATAAATGAAAAAATCTTAAATAGACGAAAGCAAAAACGAGGTTCAGACGAATTTGATAGTCAATTAGCGCGCCGTGAAGATCAGCGGTATTACCTTCCAAAGATTGTCAAACGTCTCATTGAATCAAGCACCGTTGATATATCCGGAGAAAAATTTGCTAAGGGTATGAAAAGAGTTTTAGAGAGATTGGAGTCAGAAAGCAAAAAAGTGGAAAGGAACTCATAGTGAAACTGTTACTCCACTAGGTGGTCACTAAGCTGAGGGTCACTCGAGTTAGCAGTCACATAAAATATCTTATCCGAATTGGTAGGATTTCGCTCCTCAAGCGTCTTACCAGAAAAAGCTATCAACCGAAGCGTTGAAGTATGCTTTTGGGTAGAAGCTTTCATAAAAGCTCTATTTGCTCAAAAACAAAATGATCTTCCTCATTATTTCCTTCAAAATAGATAAGAATACTTTTGATTCTATTCATCAATGGGTCACCTGGACCGTGTTCATGAGGAGAAGCAAAAGTTGAAAAATACAGGTCAATATCCACTGGAGCAGATTCAGCCGGTAAAATATAAGGGTTACCGTTGTTCGCTATGGTGTTAGACCAGTAGCGATTTCTATTATCATATATGGCCGAGTAGACATTTAAATGATTAGCATTTTTCTTAACCTTTATCCGAATCCCTTTAAATCTACGTAAGTCAAAGAATTCTTCTTCCGGCAATCCATACCTCATCACCAATCGGTGCATAGATACTTTCCCTTCAGTTTTTAAATGAACTTCACAATTATCCCCATCACATTCTAAGTAGTCTAAGGAAGCTTGCGTCAAAACCCCTTCGGGCTGATTAGTTCCGCAAAAATAATTCATTCTCCTATGCATAATGATCGGTCTACCCGAATCCAATATAGCCTCGGTATTAATATCACTTTGATAATCGATCCAACAAAGCCGGTTGGCTGGGCTGCTGCCAGCTAATTCTACAGGATAAGTAAGGGGAGGCTGGCCAGAAGGCATTTCCCAGGTATTGCAAGTGTATATCTGTGAATTTTGAGGGCGCTCAAAATTATCAAGTACAGAAGAAAACCCAAGACGAGGGTCTATTACTTCGTCTAAGGATACTGGTACTTTCTTTTCTACGAGGTCAAACATTAAACCGCTGCTACTTTCCCCTCTACCGGCTCGTACCTTATTGCCGATCCAAACGTGGGTGGAACCATCCATCCATCTACTTCTTCTGATTACTTTACTCACTTTTTTTCCAACTCTAGGAACTTCTTCTTCTCTTAAGCGATATGGTTTATCTGCTCCAAAAGGATTAAGTAGACTATTTCGGGCTAATATTTTTTGTCTCTCGCCATAAACATTCAACATCTCACTCAGCATGGCACCTTTTTTTAGCATCACATCTCGTCGCTCCCCTTCTCCCTTTATCTGAACCGGCAAAAAGGGAATCCAATTTTCCGGGGCCCCAGTGCTTAGATAGTATTTTAAGGGAGCGATTGAGAGATCATGAGGTTGTACGTCAGGCAGTTTCCCTGCATTTACCCATTCCCTACCGGGGTGGCCCTTACCCAATCCGTCCTCAATAATATTTTCAATTCCCCAAACCATATTGGCCATTTCATCCCTAGTAAAATGAATTTCTTCAATGGGGTCGCTGTCCGTTATAAAACTTTGAGCTGCCGGGGGCAGGAAGAAATAATCCCCGGTTTTACCCTCCTCCATCATTGTATTACTAAATAGAGTCCAGGGGTCATCTTCATCCTTATCCGCTCTTTCTACGAGCGTTTTCCCCCCAAAAACATCGCATACAATTAAATATTCTACTTGCCCGATTGTCCCCGCCTTCTGAGTAAATGGTACCACGTACCAGTCGTTACTGTACTCCATAAGAAAACTGGTGAAGGCAATCTTATCCAATTCATCCGCATCAATTCTTAGGCTTCCAAAATCTACCAAGCGGTTTTCAAATTTCCACCATCGCTTGTCGGGCATACCCATGAAGTTCACCTGGGCAGGATACATATCCTTGATTACTTGTTCTTTATCACGTTGAACGGGCGCCCCTGGGGGTTGCGGCAGTCTACGTTGATCGAAAGAATACCAATCTAATTCTCCTTCCAGCCCAGGATATATCTCCCAAGCTACCTGCTCACCACTATTGGGGAGCTGACCAAAAAGCTGCGCTTGATATTCTAACTGATCCGGAACCCAAAACTCCGGATTATCCGAGGCAGAAATTTCCCCGAAAGTAGCCAAAACCCAAGATTCAAGTTGGTCGTGAAGGGAGTCTAGTATCTGAAGGTTTTCTCTCGTGAGAGGGTTTGGCAACTGCTGGTTTATCATTTCTTGCCAGTTACTATCGGGATCACGAATAGCCCGAAGCAAAGCAACACCATACGGTATTCTAACGGATAGGACCCTTAACCGATGAAAAGTTTGTTTATCCTGAATTACCGCCCGGTAAACCATGAATTCCGTCTCGAAGCGGGGGTCCCGCTTTACTACGAGCGTGTTCTGATTTTCTGCATCATATATCCCCCACGTTTCTTCCTCAGTCAAGGATTTCTCAATTAGTAGATCATCCCCCAAAGGTACATCCTCTTCCACCAGCAATCGGATAGATAATGGAAAGCGACTACCATCAAGCTCTTCCATTAATTCTCCACTAATTGGGCCGATAGTTTCTACCAATTTTAATTCGGGAAGGACAGGAATCTTGAATAACGAACGATAAGCAGCCAGAAGTTCTTCTATGATATTTCCCTCCTCAAAACTTCTGTTTAGGAATACTTCAAATCTCTGGCCGATCTTAGTTCGGAAATTAAAATTATCTCGCAACACGGATTTTCGCTCAATACTTTTTACCAAGGGGTCTTTCCAGGTAGTGTATTCCTCAGAAGTAATGCCGGTACCGGCAATAGAATGAACTTCCGAAAAGTTTGCCTTAAATCGAACCCAGTATGGGGAACCAGCATCTTCTCCCTGGAACTCTCCCATCTGCCATTGCCGGGCGAGGAACCACAGAGGGTCGCGGATTTGAGCCTGGTAATTCCTGCTCAGATCCTCTTTGTGAGACCTTGGCCGAGTAGAAATTCTTTTAAAAGTTTTTACATCCAACAATGGAAGGGGAACAGGTGGCATATTATTGAGAATTTATATCATCAGTTAGAGAATTTTCTAAGTCATTGATCCGTCTTTCTTGTTTGGTAAATGGGGCGTGATAGTAAGGATGAGAATAAATCATCGGGAAGAGTGGCCTCCTAGCATCGTAGATGGCGTTTCTTACTTTGCCATTATCGGGGTTCGTATACTCTCCATCCGATGACCTTAGAACTGCTAGATCAAAGGTTTGAGAAAGGATTTTTATGATTAAATCTGGTGTCCAGTTTAATTGTCCTTCAGGAATATTAACCATTGGAGGCACCGCCAGAAGCGCAGTTTGGGGGGCTTCACTATTCGGCCCATCATAATGATAAGCTATTCCCAAATCCTCTTCTGCATTTGGTATTTTTTCGGTCCATTCGTCTAAAACCAGACCAGACCACATTTCTTCTTCTTGCGGGAGAACTGAATTCGGAAATTGATACAGTAAATTGCTTTCGGTACGATTAGGAAACCTTGATTCAGAACTTTCCAGTCGGGCATTACCTATCCAGGTCGGGGACGGTACGCTGGAATATTGGGTGATTGTAGGAAGTTGAGGTAAATTACCAATGGCCTGGGAAAGAATTTCTAGTTCTCTCCATGCTCCTAACCCTTGATGAATTAATGCATTTTGATCCAGCCATTTATGATACTGCCACTCAGCATCATTTTCAGGATATTCATTTCCTAGAATTAATTCGGGCGGATTCTCCATTGCCTCTCGGAAATCAGTCAACCGGTAGGCAGAAAATTTTGGCAGAACCATAAACTCTCCTCCAAATAGTAGTTTCCCAATTTTGGTTAGGCCCTGGATTTCCTTATCCGGATTCAGTTTATTACTGGTTCGAGCCTGGTTCAAGCCTTCGTTTATTTCAATAATCTTTTCAGTAGTGGTTCGCAATTCCTGGAGTAAGGCTTGAGCCTCGTTAATGAATTCAGTAGATGCTTCCTCAAAGTAGCTTCTAATAATTCTATCCGCAGCTTTATGATTATATCCTAAAAGTGAGAAACATTTATCGAAAAGCTGATCACTGTCAAGGTTTTCTAAAAATTGTCCGGTTTCATTTTCTGTAAGAATAATCTTCAGTTGATCAAACCGAGACTGGAACTCCCTCCCATGTTCTTGTATTTGACTGTTCAAATCTCTTGATACTTCAATCCGTTCTAATGGGGAAGTATTCTCGGAAAATATGAGATCTTCGGGCAGCAGTGGGCGACTTCTGGTAAGAACTTCTCGGATAGCTTGGAGAACTGTAAATAAATCCTCAAAGCTAAGAGCTCCCAATTCACCCCCGGATCGGGAATATGCTATTTGGGTTATTTTGACAGCTTCGTTGCGGGGTCGATCTTGGTTTAAAGACCAAAATATCTGATCTTCTAGATGAGATAGAGGTCTACCCGGTTGGTAATCTTTGGTAATATTTAGCAAATCAAGGGGCTCTAGCGCAAGGTCCCGAAGGCTAATTTGCCGGACTTGCTCCTGTCCTTCTAACCAAACTGAAGCACTTATTCGGTCGGGGTCTCCTAATATTTGGGCTATCCAGGCATTGAGCTCCGGGGCTGCTAAACTTCGGGGGCTACCGTTTTCTGTCCAGGAGTCATTAGCAGAGGGGCGGTCAGAGAGGGAGATCCCAACCCGATAAAGGACACTTTTCCCACTTCGGGGTGTTTTAATAACGTCTGGTGACGGGGGTTTCTTCCCCTTTGAAATTGCTTGTAATGCAGCTAGTGCACTTGTCGTATTTCCCCCGATCATCTGATGAACAGATTCAGCCATCAGAAGGTCCGAAACCGAGTCAAGGGCATCTTCCAGCAATTCCAGGTACGGGATAAGTTCAGTTTGGTTCAATTCAGAGGGAAAAGTGTTATTATCTCTATCCTGCCACTTTAGCATTAGCTGATATCCATCCACTACATTTCTTGCCGCCATTGTTGAATTCACCGCATTACTTTGCTCCGCCTTATTGGCAACTAGTGGAAAGTAATCACGAAAGTCATCAATAAACTGGTCTAATTGTGCATCGTGCAAGGCACGCTCAAATAAGTAGCCCAAACTGGCACCCAATGGACTCCCATAACGCACAGAGTCAATTATCCAAAGGGCTTTGCGCACCCTTTCTGATGAAAGGTTCAGATTAAAGGCAGAATTTTCTTTTCCTCCTTGTACCAGAAAGGCATTGCGAAGGACAGCAGCCGTATTGGCGTGCTGCATAGAAGGGGCGAAAATGAACCCCTGATTATTTGAGCTAGCGTAGACATCTTCCTCTCCTTCAACCTCAACTCTTTCTTGGGAACGTTTTCTATGCAAATTTTCTACCCACCCAAAGGCTCCGAGGTAGCAACCCTGAGGATTTTCTGATCGGGATTGCTGTAAGTAACGGTTCGCCATCGCCGCAACCCAGGCATCTACCCGGTAAGAACAAGTGTCCAGGGTTTCGGTGAATAATCGCTCTAATTCAGCGGTTGGCACTCTAGACAACAGCGAAATACTTGATCGAAAATTGCCAAGATGATCCTGAATCTCTTTAATCCTATCGGGTAATTGATCCCAGGGCTTAATTGACCAACCAAACGGGGGAGGATAATATGACTTGATATAATATTCTAGCGGAACATCGCTGAATTCGGGGCCAAAGGTATCAGTAGTTTCATTAAGATAGTCATAGATAGTTTCCAGGCTTACAGTAGAAGTTCTCGTAGGACCCAGCCTAAAAAATGTAATATCATCTTCTGGTGATTCATCGGGGTGAGAAAGATTATATATTTCAACTGCCGCTCTGATATATTCGGTTAACAACGACTGCCAAAGTAAGAAATACAGGAAAGGAGGTTTCTCCAGTAAGGCTAAATTTTCATCTAGTACTTCGGAGTAAGATTCATTAATTAATTCATTGAACGAAGCTCCGATAAGCCAATGGAGATAGTTTCGTTCAGCGGGTAGTGGATTGTGTTCTGATAATAGTTCCTCATCACCCGTTTTGAAGTTTACCAGTCCTGCGGTATACCTTCTCGGATTGTGAGTAAAAAAGTTGTAATGTGGAAGAGAGTTTATCCATCTTACATGATCCATCCTTCTAAAATATATTTCCCTAGCGCTGGCACTCAGGTTGATGCTATCCAGAAAATAAGCAAAAGGGTCTTCACTGAATAGAGATGACTTCTTTTGGGCTACGAAGCTTCGGTAATCCTCCATTTTATTTAACAGGTTATCCAGAGCCCGAGTAATCTTTTTCTCAAAGCTATTATTCTCATATCTATTAAAAGAAATATTATCCATGGAGATATGAGTAACCGGCAGTAGGCCATATGGATTGCTTCCTATCCTAAAGGCAGCATGATGCCCGCGTCCACGCACATGATGGATGAAATAATCATATATCTCGTCATAGGAAATATAGTCAGAATTTCTAGCATCGAAATGATTATGCCAAATGCCTGATAAGTACATATTATCAGCCCAAGAATCCCTAAAACTATTGTTGTGAGAACTCGTTTTTTCTGGAATTTCCCGGAAAGCGTACCCCATAGTGATTGGGAATAGCACTTCACCCATCGCTTTAGCAGAACTTTGTTCATCAATATTTGCCTCTCCAGAATACCTAAAGACTTCAGCATTAATCCCCAGAGAACTTGCCATCCTGATCCCAGCACTAGAAGGTTCTAAGCTCTGACCAATACGCTTAACTTCAAAACTGATTTCTCCCTTTGGGTCGGGAGGTGGATAAGCGGAGCTAACCTCGTCTGTGTTATTGGTCGGTGTTCCCTGGGACAAAAACTCAAAACCTCGGGAGTAGTTGTGGCTTCCAATCAAGGATTCTAACTGAGTAGCGGTTTGCTGCGGACTAAGCGATGTATCTATACCCAAAACAATCAGACGGGAGTAAGAATCATTGGGACTAGGAATCTTTACACCCATCCCAATTTCTACCGCCCTTTCAAAATCATAGACCCACTTTGCATCAGGATCAATGACTACATCATTAGGCAGTTGTTCCCATTGATCTCGTTCCTCCCGGCTAGCCTGCCAATTAGTCGACAGGACTACGGGTTTTTGAATAACCTGACTGGTTCCCAATAAACTAGTTGAACTGTAAACTGCCCAAAAATCAGGTAGTAAATCCGCTTGCACTCTTTTTCTGACATTTTCGGGTCGGCTTGAAATATTTTCATCGAATGAAAATTGGGGAATAATCGGATCAATAGGGGGCTCTGACTGAGATCGATATGTAACAAATTGTTGATAATTCAACGGCTGGGTTTGCCGAACTACCCAGGCTGCTCGGGGAGTTTTGTAGAGTCCGATGAGAGTCAGCCAGGCTTCTTTTTCCTTTTGGATGTCATAAGCAGAAAAGGTAGTCTTCCAATATTGTTCTCCTGCGACTTTTTCACTTGGCGATAGCCTGGGTTCGTGAGTATCTACCAAAAGTGAATCGGGGTAGACTCTAACCCAAAGTTCCCTTCCATTGACTCCCGCATCAGGATCGATGGTTACAAAACGCGTCTCGATGCGAATCGGAAAAAACAGAATAGGGTAATCTAATGAGAGGGTTTCAATATTCTCTAATGACATAATGAGAGATTAGGGGTTAAGGAAGTAGCATGTCTGATCCATGAATAGCAGCGAGAAAGGGCTTTCGGTAACTTATATAGGCAAGGTCCGCTGAATTAGCCTTTGGGCCATTCCAATGATACCCACCATTGTCAGCAATAGTAGGCTGATGTAGATTCAGGTCAATAAACTTTATTGAATCCAATTCTGTACCTTCCGGAACCAGATGGTTCCAGCTCAAGTTATCCCAACTATCAACGGTTGAATTGAATGGATAAGGGTCTAAATCTAGTCCGTACCTAGGCTCTGATGCGTTTTCCTTGAGCACAAAGAACCACCCCTGCTCTTCTGCAATCTCATTTTCCTGCCCAATTACCTCTTCATTGTCAAGAGGGAAGCCATAAAACTGAATATCGGGCGGAATAAACCCTTTAAAGATTGGATATTTTTTTTCTGTTCCTAAAACTCGTTTAGAAGTATCTCCCGAGACAAAAGTGGCTTTTTGAGCATAAATTGCGGTATTTGGATATGCGAATAGCAAGTCCCCTCTTATGATCAGTACCAGAGTGCTGCTTCCATCATCAGCATTAGGCCGATGCTCTCCGAGAGGTAAGTTCCCCCACTCGGTTAAAAGGGTTATGTCTCTCAGATCAACATCAGGATTCGTAGGGTAGGACGTCACGTCCCAGAACTGTCGAAAGTAGGTTCCTCTTTGATCGGTTGGATATTCCCGCCAAAGGAGTTCTCTTGCCATTTCATGGTTTAAGCCTACCATTAAACCTTCTATAAAGACCTGGTTAGTTTCTAGTAATGATATGGTATTATTGGGTATATGTTCTACACCAGGAAGAAGCCAGTCAGCCGATAAGTTTCTAAGATCTTCATACATGGGTTGTACGAATTCGGGGGCCTCCATAATCGGCTCAAGTGGCGGCAAATTGCTATCCCCTACTGGCCAATTCATCCATTCAGGAAGTTGAATGCGTTCTGTTACCGGCTGAAGAATGGTGGTAGCAGGATTGATTCCTTCCAGCAATTGGGAATGGATTGAGTTGATTTTGGGGAGAACAGTTATCTCCCCCCGAGATGAGAAAACTCTTGTGGGTACTTCGGGTTCACCTTCTTCTTCGCTAACACTCTCTAGAGGTTGAAATAGCTTTAGTTTTCCTTCGCTAAAACGAGCTGTCAAGGATTTTTTTTCTTCTCTTGCCTGTTGACTGTCTCGCTGAATATTTTTGAAAATATTCCGGGTTTTTCTTTTAAAGGTAGTACTGAATACGGTCTTGGGCACGGCAGTGCTCTGTAATGCACTCTGAACAGTTTGGGAACTATTTCTAAGCTGGACCTGATCTTGAACCTTTCCGGTTAGACGAAAGGAATCTTCCTGAGGCAAAGATTGAAAGTGTTTTTTATATAGGCATTTAGATAGCTCCAGGGAGAGTTGGTATTGAATTAACTGTTGGTTCGTCCTTTCTATTTCAGGTAGTTGATCCCAGGCGCTAGCCATTAAGCTTTCCTGGTTCTTACGTACAATCTGAGCCCCTAACCCTGCGGCGGCCCTCATACTCAAATCCATATTTACCTGATGGAACCATTCTTTTTCTGCTTTCTCCGGTAGGGAGTTTCTCCCGGCATGCCATCTACCGTACAGAGGAGGGCCCACTGGCAGTAGGGTTTCATCGTCTTCCAATTCAACGGTCATTCCGGCCTGATTCAATAAAGACCTAAAGCTGTTCTCAAAAAAAGGGGTTAGCGTTGCGGAGGGTTCAAGTTCATTTAAATGCTCTCGGCCATCTGGGGAAATAAGCGCGCCTTTCATGTAAAAGGTTGCAGGAACCTTTCCCGTAGTAGGTGGTAAACCATAGCCTAGATTCCGCACATCCATTTCTTTATAGCCTACAGAGGCTGAAAGAGGAGATGGTGGCAAAAGATTCTTTGCAAGGGTCTCGAAATCTCCTCCGATACTTGAAGTGGTAAATTCCCAATGATAATAAACGGGCAGATCTACAGTGCCTCCCCTCTGCTGTTCCCATGCATTTTGACGGGCAGGTACAGGTTGAGACTTATTATCCAGTATTCCCAATCCCTGAAGTCGCCCCCTTTCAAAAGTCGGTACTAAAAACGAATGATATCTTTGGTTGGTTTGCAAGTATCGGGGGCTTAGAATTCTTGAAATAATACGTTGAGGGTTCTTTTCAAGAATGGATTGAATAGATTTACTGGACGCGTCGGCTAATTCCCCTACGATCTGTACATGAGCCCAGGCCCATGACTGATCAAGATTAGGTAAATTGGAAATATTTACTTGAGTGATTTGGGGAAGTAATCCTTTTTCCTCATTTGAAGGGTTGAATTGAAATTCCCCTTCGCAAAGAACCACCAATGTCAACCATGGTCGGAGACGCGATCTTTCTTCGTTTTTGTTTTCAGGAGTATAGCGCCAGGGGAAATCTGCTTCAGTAAATTCAATAAAAGGAAAATAATTAGATTCAACCTTGGTAGCATTTGCTTGAGGATAAATTCTATTAATAACCCGGGTTGATATATTTCTTATTTCTCCGGGCCCTATAAGGCTTATATTAGCTTCAGCACTTTGGCCTCCCTCCATATTAATAATGACTCGTGTCTTTCCGTGGGTATCATTCCCACTCAAAGGGACATTGGCGCTCATTCCCATCGTTAGATAAGGCCTGAAAGTAAAAGTTGCATCACTCATAATGTAGGCTTCAGTGTACTTTTTTTGATTGTTAAGTATTTACTGTATTCAGGAAACTCCACTGACAATTGGTCAAGCCTTCTACTTTTTTCTGTCCGATTGCCACTACCAACTAAGTTGCTCAACATTTGATTAGGAAGAGCACTTTGGTCAATACTGAAGGCAATTTGATACGCTTCTTCCTGTAACGCTAGCTTACCGGAACGGCGATTTGGGTTCACGTACTTAGCTCTACCTGAAGTCAGAGGACTATTTCGGTGTTTTCCAGTCAAATCGCCCAACTGTTCTTGTTCATCAAAGGAAATTTTATCCGTAATCTCTCGGCTTCCATTGGGATTATTAATAATACATTGTTCATAATCCAAGGTTCGCCGGGTGTTATTTTCTCCTGCATCAACCCTCGACTGTCCAGTAAAATCTAGTCCGGCGTCCATGAGTTCAAAAGACTCTCTTCCCAATTTCTGCTGAACGGAAAGATATTCGTATTGTCCTGCGGCAAAATGGGCTTGCTCGAATTTAAGTTTATCCCTACCTATTAATTGATTTCCCGCCATAACAGAAATTACATTGAAGTGATCCTGTTCAGTAATGGAAAACTCACCAAATTTCTCCAGTTTTCTGTTGAGAGGGACAACTTGCTGCATAAACCTCAATTGTCCCATAGGATGAACCAGGGTCAAAGAGGCTAAATCTTTAGGTATACTGACGTTCACACCCAAGTAGGCATAAGAAGGAAGTAAGGCCTCCCAATTTGCCGGCTCTTGAATAGCCGCTAATAAGTCTTTCCAGGGGTCTTTTATTGGTAGAGGGTCTTCTGCTTTTTTCTCTCCAATCGTAAAGTCGAAGTCAATACAAATGTCAATAAATAATATTGATATGCATCCTTCCCCATAGATTCGGAAAGGGTTGGGTCCCTCCAGGGTTCCTGAGAAAGATATTCCAGCTAAGGTTTTACCTGCTATATTTACCGTAAACCCATAGGTGAAATCAAAACGGAAGTAAAATGGAGAGAATGTTAACAAGGCATCAAAAGACATCCAGCCACGGATGTTCACTTCGTCTACCCCTAAAAATAACTCTGCTCTGGCACCGAATTGGATAGAATTGGAAGTTACTGCGAAGTACCCCTCTACTCCAATGTATAAAACATCTCCAAAACTTAATGATATTCCCAGCCGATCAATTGCCGGTAAGTTGGGGGCGTTGGCATAAGCAGGATGAAAGCCCCCAATGGATAAAATAAAATCGGCATCTCTTCCCCAATTGAGATAAAAAGCCATGCCTCCTGTTAATTGGAAACCTGCTAGGCGGGAATCTCGCACATTGGCCTCAATATAAATGAGTTTCCGACCGAAATCTAAGATACCTACCAGATCAACATTGATTACCGCAACTGGAAATTTCTCACTGGGTAAAACGACGTGCAGTTGGCCCAGTAAAATTAATCGCACCGGATCAGGAAGATCAAGAATCAATGCCAACTCGATTTCAAATATCGTCGGAGTCCCCCATCCGATTTGAAGCATGGGTCCAAAGATAAATTGATCCATTTGGGTTGGAAAAATGTCTCGAATATCACTCACAATCCGAGGCAAATTTTGAAGTGGGTTTTCTGGAAAAAGGATACTGCCGACGGCCCCTTCCCTTAATCTGTTTTGAAGAGTCTGGGTCTGAGTAGTACGGTGGACCCCGATGAGCCCCCCAACACCATTGAGGGTAAAACCAAATCCAAGCTGTACCATAGGCAGGTCAGCCAGGATGATAATTAAGAAGGAAAACCCCGGAGGAGGAAGGGAATTGCCCTTATTATCTTTGGTGTCCAATATACCTATCGCTGAAATTCCAATGTCGAACAATTCTAATTGCAAAATGCCTGAGTATCGCCCTCGGTCCGGATCTAACTCTATGAAGCCACCTCCTGTAATAATGTCGGTATCAATGGCTAGACTAAGGCCATTAGGCGGTTTCAATCCTGGCGTTAAGTGTACCAAGCCTAAATTTTTATCATTTCTCCTCCAGTCTAGATTAAAATTGAGCCCCAACTTTTCTACTTGTGCTATGAAAGGACCAAGATTGATACCACCACTGACCGAAGCTTCAAGAACAAGTTTGGAGGTATCGGTCCTTAAGCCGAGATATAGAAAACTAACATCAAGAAATCCTAGGACAGATCTATGGATTGGCAGAGTGTATTCCAGTCCGACACTACCGCCAAAATAAACGTTTTTGGTTGTAGAGTAGCCGAGGAGGAAATCAAGGTCGACAACAATTCCATTATCCGGAATAAATCCGCTGAGGAATGAATCCTGGCCTTGGGCATCGATGATAAAGCGTGCGCCTTCAAATGCTGCATGTATATCAAATTCGGTTTTGGATTCCATAATATCAAAGGAAGCACCGATCAGAATATCGGCAATTTCTAATCTGGTTCCAGTGCTACTACCAATCGCCAGGGCAGGTGTGACAGATGGTTTGCTAATGCTAATTTTACCACTAAATTGCTGGGAGGCTGAGTCAGGATCAAAAAAAGCGCTATTATCTTTTATTGCCAAAGCTGTTGGAACGGCATTCACCCCAATGTTTATCAAGTAATCAGCCGCTGGGTATTCAACATTAAATTGCCCGAATGGCGTAATCACACACCCCAGATCACCGTCTTCCGCCGACGAAATGACGATTCTTGCCCCAAAATACAAGTCATCAATTGGGCTTTCCCAGTAAAAATTGAGAGTCCTATTCAGAATTTCATTGCCGGCAGAACCAAAGTCAATACCGTAGGTCGTGGGTTTAATACCATACAGTACCTGACCACCCATTGATTGGATTAAATCTCCCAGTACTGTAAATAACCTATCGGAAATAGCTTTTGCTTCGGCACTAGTATTGATCTTATCGACCTGAATGTAGGTTTCTTTAAACAACTCGCCCAGATCAGTAAATATCTGTCCTAGTGGGTCTAGTGTGAGAACATGAAAAGAGAAAGGATATTTGATGATTTTATTATCCAGACTAAACAAAGTCTCAGTACCTTCTTTTAATTGAATAATATTTATTAGTCGAAGGATATGAAAAAGTGTAGGGTATTTATTTTCAATATGGGAAGAAAGGAGGTAGTGTATCAAGTCTTCTGCAATATCATCAGTATAGTCTGAATCATTTACTGATCTAGCATCAATTAATTCTTTGAGGCCTTTTATCGAACTAAAAATAGCATTGACGTTACATAAGAGTGATTTAAAATCCGCAAGTGACTGGGGAGGATTAGCGAGAGAGGCTTGAAGTTTATCAATAGAAATAACGATATTTTCAATACCGCTCAGCAGATCAGCCTCCTGAAGGCCAGTATCCTGATCAAAATTCCATCCCAATTTCCTGAAAAAGTCTTTTCTGGAGGTCGGGCTAATTGCTATGCCTTTAAGCGGAGAAAGAATCTCAACAATTTCCTGGATAAGTTTCAGTTGAAAGTTACCATCACGATCCATAGTCTAGGGATAAGTTGGTTTTGGAAAATCGTTGGTGTTGGTGTTGAGCAAGACTTTGAATTTGGAGAGAGGAAATGGTTCCAGTAGTTCACTAGAGTTTGCTTGAGATTTCATTTGCCACCAAAGGTTTTGTACCGCAAAAAATGCTACTACATTTCCTTGATCATCTCTTTCCTTTTCAAAACTAATTTCTCCAATATTATTGACGCCTACGATTTCTTTCCCATTTCCCCATTCTTCTGTGTACTCGGAGTGTTCTTCGGCGAGTGATAAATAGTTTTTTAAGGCAGCGGTCCGGTCGTCACTTGGAGGGGGGACATTTACTACTGTAGGTTTGGGATTTCGGTTATCGGGCACTTTATCTATTTCAACATCGGCTAATAAGAAATCAGTTCTCGTACTCCATTCTGGATCTTCCAAGTTTGTTACTTGCATAATTTGTAAAAGATCCTTTGTGAAGGTTATCAAATAATTTGAAATATTAAGGTCAACTTGTACTACACTTTGGTCACTGGGTAGAAATCTGCCTATTTTCTTTGGTTCACTTTCAGTACCTTTCCATCCGAATTCTTGAATTGGTTTTGGAAGCCTGTCAAATATTGTGTAACCGACATTATGTAATTTAGTAGTTTCACCAGTTGTCTGGTTTTTCAAAGAGCTTGCAGTTAACTGGGCAAAGACTACGTTTGATGGAGGATTAGGACCTCCAGTTTCTTCAAAAAGCAATTCGCCCCAAAGCTCAGTTCTTTCGGCAAAGCCATAATGAACATCTCCGGATAAAAAAATAAAACTTCCTTTCCGACTACCATTCGTAAGACGGAGGCGAAGAGTAAGCTGAGCCAGCAGTCTTTGAACAGTTATTTCGTTAAAGCTCCATGCTTCTGTATCTTTATTAAGTCTACCAGATTCTCCAATACCTGACAACCTTTGACCTAACTCAATCAATGGTACGCCAAAAACTGGGGTAGGTGCAATTACCAATACCACCTCATTTTCAATTGAACCTACACCAGGAAGTTGCTCAATAAAGGCTGATTGACTCAGTAAACCCGCAAATTCAATTTTTGATGTTGATGGATAATTCCGCATGGTTCTACAGTCTAACACAATCACTTGGTAGACAGAGCTCTCGACAATATAGTGCCAGTGCAGGCTATCTGGATTATGGACAGGGTCGGTGGGGGAATCTGAGTCCTTTATAGTAGGGATGCTTAAGAGGTTAGTAATTATTTTATAATTTTGATCCTCTTGCCCTCTCCACACCTGTAAAGCTCGAATGAGTTGGTCACCGGGGTTGTTAACCTCGAATTGTTCTGGCGTGTTTCCCCAGCCCTGAAAAATTGCGTAGCTCAGTAATCCATTTTGGATTACCTTGCGGCCCGGTGGTTTTGAATAGAGATTTTGGCACCAATACCAATTGAGGTTCCAATCGTCGGTCACCTCATGATCGTCGAATATCATATATACCGGAATATTCGCTAAGGCTCTCCGAATATTTCCAATAGCTTTTTGGTAGGCTTTTAGAAAATGCTGTTCTTTAATAAAAGTATCAAGCCGACTAACTCCTATTTTTTTAAAATACTCCTCGGGAGTTAGTTTCCAAACTGTTAAGTTATCGGGCAATGTTTCGGGCCACAGAAGGTCGGACCAAGCAAACAGATACATACAAGCATATTCTCTAAATTTCAGCAGATGGCTTTTTGAGTTTTCCGGTTTTCCTGAAATCATAGCCGATAGCCCAAATTTTTCCTCAAGTTGATCATCACGGTTTCTTTCCCCTGGGGCAAGGCTAGCCGGATCAATTTTATTAAATGTCTCATCCCATCCCATCAGAACATTGGCAGCATCATCAATCATAAACAAAAGGGCATCTGCTACATCATCGGCATAAATCTGGTCACCTGTTAAAAAGAGCTGGTGGGGACGATTAGTAGGGTCTAGATTTGATTCTTGGATCATCTTGTTCAATGCCTCCAGCGCATCTTGCCCCTCGCCGTGAGGTTTTCGGCATGAGCCATGAATTATTCTAACTTTTTCAATATCGTCGGGTGGCAGACTGAAGCTCGGTCTACGATGGTCTAGATAGGTTACCTTTTCTCGGTAGGTTGGATTACTGAGCAGGTCTCCGTTGCCAAAATCGAGATCATAGTGATAATTTATGCCATGCGTAAGGAAGGTTGGCCCATTAGATTTTGCAGTAGCCAGGTAAATGAAGAGACGGTCTCCTAGACCAATTCTCTGAGCAGTTCCGGAAAAGATAGGATCATTTCCAACATCAGAAGTATAAACATTCAATGTAACATCTCGCGATTCCTTGAGGGCAAACCATACAGACACGCTGGTAGGCGTGGTTTTTCTAATAATAGGCCCAGCTAGGAGCAAGGGAAGCTGATCTAATCTACTAATAAGAGATTGCCAAGGCATATTGCGAATGTTTGGTAAGGTTAGCTATGCTTGAGTTTGTAAAATTGGAAAACTAACGACTCTTTATTTCTAAGCCAGAGTTATTGAAGCTCTTTAGAACAAATTAATGCATCTTTTTTGGTTGATCGCTAGCAGCAAAGGCTGCCCTCTTTTAGCTCATAAGAATATGTAAATCTCGGTATCTTCACGTTCACCCCAAGTTCGGTTCCTAGGTATTGGATTCATAGCTTTCCTTGCTTCATCGGCAATAATGTTGTGGCCAAAAAGACAATACGCAACTACTCCACTCCAATGCTGAAAATGGAAAATTCAGGGTTAACCAAAATAAACGTCTCAATAACAATAAATATTAATGTAAAACGATTATTTGGCAAAATCAACTTGGTTTAGAATATTTGACTGAAAATACCATTATTGTCTCTTGCTGCCCCACATTGGCAAAATGGCGTTTTATAAATGCATAATACTAGCATTAGACAAGGTATAAGTATACCCAAAACGATGATTAGTTGAGTCTGACTCTCCCCGAAGTATTTCCTAAACTATGCCCTAGCCAACTTAAGCAAGTAAATTGATACTATTGCAAGCTCCCTTATGCAAGCTTGTAAATAGAACAAAAGCAACGTATCTTTTTACCCATAACCTATAGCCTCGTGAGTAAACTAGCCCAACAACTCATAAACAAATGCCTAGAAACCCAATCTACCTATCTGGATTTGGGCAACTGCGGCATTACCGACTTGAGCGAGCTACCGGAGCTGTTTACCTGTACGCACTTGGAAACATTGGTATTGAGTAATGAATGGTTGGAGTGGAAGGCTGGCAAATTAGTCTCTGGAAAGAGAAGAAAAAATTTTGATCCTAGCAACAGGAACCGGCTATCTTCGGTTCCGCAAGATCTCGGAAAGCTAACCTCCTTAACCAAGCTAGTTTGTGGAGGTATTTACGACGATGGATGGGCAATTAGCGATATAAGCTTTCTGCGAGGACTGACGGGCTTACAAACATTAGTTTTACATTTTAATCAAATCCAAGATATCTCTTTGTTAAAAGTGTTGAAGAGCTTGAAATACCTAGATTTAGGAGGTAATCAAATCCAAGACATCTCAGTACTGAAGGATTTAAAGCAGTTACAAAACCTATATTTATATAATAATCAAATAGAGAACATCTCCTCGCTGTTGGGACTCAAGAATTTGAAAGCGCTGGATTTGACTAGTAATCATAAAAGCCAGGACCTCTCGTTTTTACAAGGACTCAAGAACTTGCATTCGCTGAAATTAGGGTGGAATCAAATCCAGGATATTTCTGTTCTGCTAGGACTAAAGAATTTGAAAGAGCTAGAATTAAATTCTAATCAAATCTCTAACATCTCTTCATTACTAGGGTTAACAAGTCTGCAAACGCTGGATTTAACGTATAACCAAATCCAAGACATTTCGTGTCTGCAAGGACTGAAGGGTTTGCAATCGCTGCATTTAAGCGATAATCAAATCCAGGATATTTCAGAACTGCGAGGGCTCACCGCCTTGCAAGTGCTGGATTTAATGGATAATCGAATTGAGAGCATTTCTTTAGAGTTTCTGAACTCCTTACCCTCATTGTATTTACTAACAATAAACAGAAATCCTATTCAAGGTATTCCAAAAGAGATTTTTGATAAAAATGGGAGTGTACTGGAAGATGTTCGTCTTTTTCTTGAAGATCTAGAGAAAGAGGCTACGCAGAATAACGAAGTAAAAGTCCTGTTAATCGGCAACGGAAATGTTGGTAAAACTCAACTTGCCAAACGATTAGCCGGTGAAAAGCAATTCCAATTTAATCCCAACCACAACTCTACCCACGCCATCAGCCTGCTGCGCCGTCACCTACCTAGTGATCTGATTCCGGCGGGGCTGCAACTGAACCTGTGGGACTTTGGAGGGCAAGATCTCTACCACGGTACTCACCGGCTCTTTATGCAAACCCGAGCCTTGTTGCTGCTGGTGTGGGACCAGAAAAACGAAACTAGTGATTACCACGAGTGGGAGGGAAAACAGTATAAGAACGAAAAGCTCCGTTACTGGCTGGAATACACCACTTACTATGGTAAAAACAGCCCCATTCTGGTGATTCAAAATAAGGTGGATGAGGAGGCCCAGAAAGCTGAGGGGTTACCCCGTCTGGAGCAGGAAGATCTCAAAGCAGGCTTTCCAAATATTGTGGACTTTTGGCAACTGAGCGCCAAAACCGGGTATCAATTTGCCCAACTGGAGTTTTTTATTGAGGAAGCTTTCCTAAAAAACGAAACCCTACGCCAGGATTTGACTGAGCGTTTACTACCCACCTCCTGGGTGAAGGTTCGAGACCGGGTACGTCGTGAGCAGGCTCAAGAGGATGGATCAAGACAGATATCGGTGGATACGTTTTGGGGATGGTGTGAAGAAGCCGGAGTAGCCAAATCAGTCTCTATCATTCTTTCCTTTTTTCACGATACCGGGGTGTTGTATTATCAGGAGGGGTATTTTTCGGGTAACATCATTTTAGATCAAGCCTGGGTGATTGAGAAAATCTATAAATTGCTAGACCGAAAAGGAGATTATGCGAGCATTATTCAGCAGAAGCTGGGGGAACTTAACTACCGGCTGATTCGCCGTATCTGGTCAGAGGATACCGATCAGGAGCGGGAGCTATATATTGATTTTCTTCTTAGTGCTGAGTTATGCTTTGAGACTACCGAAAACAAGCAATGGGATACCCCTCTATCAGCCCGCACCTTCAAAGTACCTCAATTGCTACCCGAAGAAAAGCCTGAGGATGTCGATATAAGTCAACAACTTCACGGAATAAATCAGGTTCAGGAGCTTACCTTCCGTTTTCTACCTCCGGTCTTTATTCAGCAGTTCATGGTACGATCTCATAACCTAGTAGAAACTAGCATTAGAAACAAGTGGCTGTCAGGTATCTATCTGCGGAACGGTGAACAACACGCCGTTGTTGAAGCGCAGTATCATCCTGAGCCCAAGATCATTATTCGTAGCTGCCCCGGTTCGGAGGATTTAGTACGCGCTGTTCGGGAAGAATTGGATGCCATCAATCAAAATATATCAGTTAAAGCCGAAGTGGGCGAGATTAGTGAGGGCGAGAAAATCAGGGGGCTAAGGAGACTGAACTCCAAATCTATTTCTAAACCAATAAATTCTTCAACTATGAAAAAGCAATTTACTATCTTCGTATCCTATTCCAGTAAAGATCGCGACTTAAGAGAGCTGCTGGTAGAGGGGTTGAGGGAACAACTGCACCATCGAAGTGGAGTGGAGTACAACATATGGGCCGATGATGCTATTGATTTAGGAGCCAACTGGAAGGATGACATTGAGGAAGCCCTAGAAAAAAGTGATGGGGCTTTGTTATTAGTCAGTGCTAGCTTTGCTTCATCCGAGTTCATCAATCGAGATGAACTGCCAGAGTTCTTCAAAAAGAAGAAAGAAGCAGGGTTTTTGATGATGCCAATCCTGGTAAGGGAGTACGATTTCCATCACTTTAAGAATCTATCCACGCTCAACTTCTTCAAAACTTATTATCCTGAATATGAATTCGACGATTTAAGTTTAAGAAACAAGTTGATAGCTTTTTCAATAGTAAAAAAAACAAATGACTATGATTTGGTTCTTCGTTATTGTAAGAAATTAGCTCAGTTTATACATACCAGTGTAACTAACCATTTTGCAAAGACTGTCCTCAACAATCAGGGCAATAATATTGAACAGCCTACCGACGAAGGTTTATCGGATTCAAAGTCACCACCCAAAGAAATAAGTGATACAAAACCAACGAAAAGTAGTTATTATGCACTTATTGAAAAAGACATTGATGAGGCATTTGATGTCTTAGCAGAAGTCTTTCCTGATGATCCTCATTTAAGAGACATAAATAATGCATTCGGTTATAGGCGTGATGACTCTGAATTGCCATTGTTTAGAAGCAAATTAAAAACGTTTGTAAGAATGAAGCTGAAATAGAGATATGACTATTGAAGATTTAAAAGAGCTAATAGACGCTGACATTGATGAGGCATTTGATGCCTTAGCAGAAGTCTTTCCTGATGATCCTCATTTAAGAGACATAAATAATGCATTCGGTTATAGGCGTGATGACTCTGAATTGCCATTGTTTAGAAGCAAATTAAAAGCATTCGTGCGTCAAAATATGGCCTTGTTTAATGCTATAAAAATAGACCAAGAGAACCCTGAATCACAGGAAAACCTAGAAGAGCCTATGTTTAAGATTCTGGCTAACCTGGACTTTAAACCACAAGAAGGAAAGTTTTCGGGATTGATACGAAAGCGAAAGTTTTCTACATTTATTGTCCGAGGAAATGGCGAGTATGGACAGAGTTGGTTAATACATCAATTATTGAAGAGAAATCTTCCAACAAGCGAATGTTTAGTTATTGGTAAACTTCCTAATCATGCAGTTATAGATCTTGATCATATTGTCAAGACTCTATGTAGAAAATTTCCGTCCGATTTCGAAGAAGATGATAAAATAGATTATAAGTTAGAAAGAATTGCAGAAAAACTACCTGGAGGAATTACCCGTGATATAGTTATTGTCATCAACGACGTCTCGGGTTTTCTCTGGACTGAAAGTTTTTATATCTTCTACGAAAGTTTCATTAATCATATCACACCAAGAGCAAGAAATATAGATTATAATATCATCTTGCTTTTAAAGGATACCGAAACCAAATTATACACAGATATAAATCATGGCATAAATTGCTGGTTATATGACAGTGATCAGTCAGGAGAACCAGAATTTCTTAGTATTTGGCAGGATAATCAAGCAGTACCGTATATTGTATGTCTGCATGAAATTCCTCAAATAACATGTAAAATGTTAAGAGAATGGAAAGAGACGATAACTGAAAACCATATACTTCAGAAATTCCAGACTGAGGAATGCATCCGCAGTTTTATTCGCGAGTGTGATAATGGTAATCCTCATCAAGTTATATTACAAATTAGTAACGCATTGAATTATTCTTCAACATGGCTCAAATACTAACATACTCGGGTAAAGCACTTGAACAGAAAGTAAGCTTTGAAGATGGCAATGGCAGGAAACGTGATTTAGATGTGTATATACCTTCATCAGAGTTAATAAATGCAGTAAACCTAACTATACAGCTTAAAAAACGACCTTTACTTTTGATGAGTGAACCGGGTTGTGGTAAAACTCGATTAGCTGAGGCCGTAGCCTATGAGTTGCACAAAGAAAAAATGTATGAACATTACTTCCGATGGGATATTAAGTCTACTTCTAAAGCTAAAGATGGTATTTACCGTTACGATGCCCTCAGCAGACTTCATGATGTAAATTTGGGCGACAGAGCTAAAAAAGATGTGAATGATCTTAATAATTACATTGAGAAAGGAAAGTTAGCAAGAGCATTTACAGAACCACAAAATAGTAACTTACCTAATATTTTGCTTATTGATGAAATAGATAAAGCCGATATTGACTTTCCAAATGATCTACTACTTGAGATAGAAAATAAATCATTTAATATTTCAGAATTAGGTGAACAAGGAGAACTTCAGGCGACGAGCAATGTCATTATCTTCATTACCAGTAATCAGGAGAAAGAATTGCCCTCAGCGTTTCTTAGACGTTGCCTATTCCATCTTATTGAGTTTCCGGATATATCAAGGTTAAAACAGATTGTACAAGAACATATCCAAAGTGTGGAAAATGATCAGATAGACAAAGCCTTAGAGATATTCTCAGACATCAGAAACAAGTTAGACGAGACAGATAAAAAGCCTTCTACCAGCGAACTCATTGATTGGTTTACGATGCTTGATTATTATCACCAGTTATCAATAGAAAAACCTGCGCCGGAGGATCGTACTCCCTCAGAAAATGAGCTAATAGCCCAGTTAGATTCTCTTGATAAAAACAAAGTTCCCTACAAGCAAATTTTATTGAAAACAGCTGAAGTTAAGTATAAAACTGAAGATGATAGTTGAGTCTCACATAGAACTGCCTTTATATAACTTTTTTGATTCTTTACGCAAAAATGGCTTTTCTCTGGGTATTGCTGAATATTATCTATTTCTTGACTCGATACACTTAGGGTTTGGTATTGATGGAGAAAAAAGGAAATTGAATAAAATAAAGGTTTTACAGCTTTGCAAAACCTTATGGCTAAAACCTAATCAAAATAGATATTTGTTTGAAAGTCTATTCGAAAGTAATTACAAAGAAATTTTATTACAACCAATTAAGAGTTCTGAACAAAATCAAAGTGTTGAGATAAATCATTCAGGGGAAAATACTACTCATGCAGATCAACTGAATGATACAGAAAATACTAGGAGCAATGATCTTGAAAGAAATAATGGTAGTTCTTTAAAGACAGATAGTCTGGATCAGGAGAAAGGAAGTACGACAAGCGATTTCCAGACACCTAAAAGGGATGATCTTCTATATAAGTTTGTATTAGGCGATCCACAAGGTGCCCCTTTTCAATTAGCAGATAGCACTACACCTAACAAGACCTTCTTTTTTTCTGATTACTACTTTGACATTAGCAAAAGACAAATGCAGCAAGTTTGTCGTTTTCTGCCAATTACGCAGACATCGCTTGATTCAGACGAAATAGATATCGAGGAAAGTGTGCAAGGGTTTGCTCAACATGGATCAGTAGCCATTCCGGTTTTCAAAAGAAGGCGGAGAGTTGTTAATGAAGTTTTATTGCTGATTGATCATGGCGGTTCTATGCTAGCTTTTAGTAAGTTAGCAAAAACCTTAGTTGAAGCACTAAAAGATACGTTTAACATTGATAAGCAAAAAAATGAAGATAGATTATTAGAATACTATTTTTATAATGTCCCTCAAGAATATTGCTATCTAAATATGACTCATACTGAATATGAAAAAACCTCTAAATTATTAGGGCGGCTAAAAGCCAACTATTCGTCGGTTATTATCATAAGTGATGCAGGAGCCGCCAGAGGAGGAAATTCTAATGGTAGATTCATAGCAACTATCAAATTTCTCATTCAACTTAAAAAGGCTGTTTCCAATATAGTTTGGCTTAACCCCATTCCAAAAGAAAGATGGAAGCAAACCACGGCTAATAGAGTTGCCCGGTTTGTCCCGATGTTTAGTCTAACTACCCAGCACGAGTTACAAACTGCTATTAACGTCCTAAAAGGAAAATAAAACATACTCGAATTACAATGACAAGGTCATTTAACCAAGAGAGAATAGATTTTTTTTGTAAAGATAGGGTTGGCTACCTCGGTTTTGCTATCCTTGCTTCTCAACCTTTACTGTTTTCTACCGACCTGCTCTATAAGCTCTGGTTAAATTTTAGAGCTTATCAACACGATGATCCCAAACAGCAACCTTCTTATTTAGTAGTTTCAGACATCACATTATCAAGTTTGTGCCGTCCCATTGGCATCGATTTGTTCTGTATGGAAGAAGATATTCGGACAATACTTATGGCAGAAATAACACCTAAAACTCAGAGAGAAGTGGCGCTGTTTGTTCAAGAATATGCCTCATATTATAAGGCTAAACTTAGTCAGAACGTGTACGAAGCACATACCTTATGGGCAAAGAGTCTACTTGAGCCTCAGAAAATGGAAGAGGCAATTAGTAGTAAACTACGAAATGCTTCTAATGACTATGAAATACTTAATTATCTTTCTCTTTACTTCAATATTCTACCTACTGACAAAAATGAAAGAGTAGTTGGAGAGAAGACAAATATCACCTTAGAAGTTGCAGAGAGTGAAAATGAAGAGAATGTTATAAAGGTACCTTTACCTGAGGAGTTAAGGAGCAAAGTAAAGGGCAAATCTATAGAAGATGAGGTTACAAATTCCGAAAATATAAATGACCAATTGAACATTCCAACTGAGTTGCCTGAACCACATGAAAGATTTTTCCTTGTGAGAGAAGACGAACTTGCCGAACTTAGCAAATTCTGGGAAGACAATTCTATTAAAACAGTTGTTATTGAGGGCTCGGGAGGCTTAGGAAAGTCTACTTTAGTTTATCGATGGCTTCGGGACATGGAAAAAAATGATCTGCGTGGAGCAGAGCAGATAATAAAATGGACTTTTCAGCATCAGGAAAATAGCGAAGGCTCTATATCTTCCGATCAGTTTATGTCGAAGTACATTAATGATTTAGGGGGTAACCAGTCAGGAGTAGTTTTTCATAATCCTATAGCGAAAGGAGAATATCTGGCGGACTTAGTTATGAAACGCCGAACAATTCTTATCCTTGATGCTTTCGACCTGCTTCAATATTCTCCAGCAGATTCTGACAAAACTGGCAGGATAAAGGATCCTGCTATGCAGAGGTTGATAATTAAGCTTACTCGCTCAAGCAGATTTAACGGTTTATGCGTAATTACAACTCGCCTGTCAATGCCTGATCTGAATAATGACTTTAGGGACTATGCTCGTCGCATTGTGCTAGAGAGACTCTCTAAAGAAGCTGGTGCGCAGTTATTAAGTAAGTTAGAAATAACGGGATCTGAGGAAGAGCTCGAAGATGCTTCAGAAAGCTTTCATGGAAATCCACTAGCGCTTACTTCATTAGCTAAAATATTAAAAGAACATGGAGGAAACATAAGCCAAAGATATGAACTGGATCGAATGTTCATATCTAGTGGATCAACCATGGATCCTGTTCAGCATGTAATGATGTGGTACGAACGGTGGTGGAGCCAGGAAGGGAAAGAACCAAGTCTGGAACTGATGATTCTTCAAATGTTGAGTCTATTTAACGAACCCGTCGATCAAGACTATCTTAAAGTGCTTAGAGGTGAACCAGTGGTTTCTGGCTTAAATGATGCATGGGAAGGTAAAACGTTAAATGACTGGAGAAGATCAATCGATAATCTGCGTTCTTTTGATCTTCTTGCGGATAATTCTGAGAATTCGAATAAACTGGATACTCATCCGCTGGTTCGCTCGTATTTCGGAGGCCGGCTTCGCAACCAATTTCCTCAGGCATGGCAGGAGGGGCATCGCCGACTTTACGAAGAGTTTAAATTAAGCGCGCCTAGGAATCCTAATACGCTTGAGGATTTGAGCCCGCTTCTATCGGCAGTAAGACATGGTTGTTATGCCGGTTTATACAACGAAACATTTGAGCAAGTATATTGGCGACGTATTCACCATGAGTACCGACACTATATAGGCAATGTCTTGGGAGGCTGGGGAGCCGATCTTTCTGCACTGTCAAATTTCTTTGGTAAACTTTGGAGGTTCCCGGTTGAGAGCTTGGATGAGAATCTGAAGGCCCACGTATTGAACGAAGCGGGATTTAATTTGCGTAGCTTAGGAAGGCTGGAAGATGCCGAAGAACCATTAGGAGAAAGTGTCAAGATAGCAGCATCAATTCAAGATTGGAAAATGGCAGCTATTGCAGCAGGCAATCTCGGTAAGGTATATCTTACTCTTGGTAAAATACCTCAAGCTGTGCAAAGTACCCGTAATAGTGTTGATTATATTAACAAAAAGGTATTAGAAACTGAGCGAAGCATCCAAACGGGTGATAGTTCTGATGATAGACTTGAGGATGTCTTCTGGCAAACGGCAATCTACACTTGGTTAGCCGATGCTCTGCATCAATCCGGAAAACCAGAAGAGGCTGAGAAAATTTTTCAAGAAGCGGAAGAAATACAAAAAAGATATAAGCCAAAATACCACTACCTTTATTCATTTGAAGGTTTTCGGTATTGTGATTTGTTACTTGGCAAGGCCGAAGGGATATTTGAAGGATGGGGTATGCCTTATTCTTCTTCCGATTTACAAGTAATAAAAGATCAAGAGGCACTTGATAAACTTTTTCTCCAAATTAAGGATCGGCTCGGTCAATCCCTTCAATGGGAGGAGGTTAAAGACTATAAATTCGAGCTAGCTTTAGACCATTTAGCATTGGGAAGGTTGTTCTTACTTCAATATTTTTCAGTTCAGGAATCCGATCAAAGGACTGCCGACAACCATCTAGCAAAAGCCGAGGAACATATTAATAAAGCAATAAAAAGTCTTAGAGAACGGGGTCAACAACATTACCTTCTGCGGGGCTTAATTGTTCAGGCTACCCTAAATCGGATTCAGAAAAAGTGGTCAGATGCTAATATGCTCTTGCAAGAGGTAAAAGACCATGCCGAAATCGATATGATGGAACTTCATAAAGCAGATTGCCTATTGGAATGGGTAAAGTTGAATATTTCTGAGTATCAATCTCAACCTGACAATAAAAAATTAAAAGAATCTCGGAAACGTATTGATGAAGCTACCGATGTTATAAACAAAACTCAATATGAACGTCGTCGTAGAGAGGTTGAGTTACTTAATAGATACATTGATAGTATAGAAGTTGCTGCTGAAGAAAGATCAGACATTATTAAAGAGAAACCTCTAGAGATAGAAAAATCAGACCAAAGAATAGCTCAAAGGCTTATTGAAAAATGCTTTAAAACCCAATCTACATTCATTGATTTGGGTAATTGTGGCATTACAGATTTAAACGACTTACCTGATTTGTTTGAGTGCACACATTTGGAAACTCTTGTACTCAGTAATGAATGGAATGAGTTTGAGGAGGGAAAGTTAGTGCGAAAAAGAAGCAATAATAAAGGCCCGGCGAATGTTCTTTCAGTGTTTCCAAAAGAATTGGGAAGTCTATTTCAACTAAAGGGATTGAGGGCAGGAGGTAAACTTGGAGCAAGATGGCAGATTGAAGATATTAGTGTATTGAAAAATCTTACTAATCTGCAAAGCTTAAATATAGAGTTTAACCATGTGTACGACCTAAAACCGTTGGGGGCACTGGCAAACTTGCGAAGCCTCAATTTAGAGGCCAACCAATTAAGCGATTTGAACCCGTTGGTAAACCTAACCAATTTACAAAGCTTAAATTCGGGGGGTAACCAAGTAAGCGACCTAAGCCCATTGGCTCGTCTGACCAACTTACAAGTCTTGAATCTACGGCATAGCCAAGTAAGCAATCTCAACCCATTCGTAGACTTAATCAATCTGCAAATATTGGATCTGGCGGATAATCCCATTCATGATCTTAGTCATCTTGAGGAGATTACACGCTTGCCAAACCTGAAAGAACTTTACTTATATGGAATACAAGACAATAGCCTAGGTATTCCTCCTGAACAATTTGGTAGTAACAGTCTAGATAGCTGCTTGGAAAGACTTCAAGAATACTTTCGCCAACCTGCTCCCATAAAAACCCCATTTAGATTGTACATTTCCTATTCTAATAAAGATCGCGACTTGCAAAAACTATTAGTAGATAATCTTAGAATGCATTTGCACCATCGCGGTGGTGTAGAATACATACTATGGGCTGATGATGCTGTAGATACGGGAACCGACTGGAAGAAAGCCATTGACAAGACCATAGAAAAAAGTGACGGAGCACTATTACTAGTCAGTGCTAACTATGCTTCATCGAGTTTTGTCAACGATTATGAGCTACCGGAGTTCTTCAGAAATAAGGAAGAAGGGTTTCTTATTATACCGGTGCTACTACGAGAGTTTTCTTTTCAGCATTTTGAAGACCTTTCTGCCCTCAATTTCTTTAGAACCTTTTATTCGGAGTATGATTTAGGCATACAAAATAAGAAGGACGGTCTAATTCCTTTTGGGGAATTAGGCGAAAGTCAGAATAACAATCAGAGGGAGGTAAACAATTACTGCAAAAAACTAGCTGATTTCATACACAGTATGGTGTCTGATTCTTATGATAAGATTGACAGCCAAAATGATAATACACATTTCGTAGAAGCAAACAAAAACCAGGAACATTTTTACAATAAAAATTCAGGAATAGAAAACGATACTTCAGAAGTTAAACAAAGCAAAGAGGATTGGAGAAGAATAATAGTAAAATTGATACGAATACGGGTAGAAGACGTTGATACTTTCTATCAAACCCAATTTAGTGTTGCTACTGGAAGTGTTCGGGAGGAGCAAAATAAGCTATTTAGTAAAGAACAGATTGCTGAACGATTTATTGAACTAGCATCTAAAGAAAATCACTGGACACCAGAATTGGCTAAGACAATATTTAAAATTCTTACTCCCAATGATTTTACTTTTAAAAAAATCCTACAAGAACAAGATAACATCAACTGGATTGTAGATGAGAACACGGCCTGGCATCCTTGGGAGTTATTGCAAGATAATGCTAAAAATGCTATGCCACTTTCAGTGACTGCTGGTATGATACGCCAATTAGCTACACAAGATTATCGATCTAAAATTAAATGGGCCTCCAAAAATAATGCTCTAGTCATTGCCGATCCTGATCTTAAAGGCTTTCTTAAGCAATTAACTGGAGCCAAGAAAGAAGGTAATTTAGTATCAGGGAGCTTGCACAAAAATGGATTTGAAACAACTACAATCATCAACGGTCAACCACCCGAGATCATACAGTCAATGTTTAAAGATGATTATAAGATCATTCATTTCGCAGGACATGGGGTTTTCAATGAAAAGTCACCGGAAAGTTCAGGCATTGTCATTGGTAAAAATACATTCTTATCAACTCGAGAGATTGCTCAAATGAGAACCGTACCGGAGCTGGTGTTTGTAAACTGTTGCCATTTAGGGAAAACCGAAGGGATAGCCGAAGAGTATTATCACAAACGCTACAAATTAGCAGCCAATATCGGAGTACAACTTATTGAGAATAGAGTGAAGGCAGTAGTTGTTGCTGGGTGGGCAATCGACGATGCGGCTGCATTAAGTTTTACTGAGGTCTTTTATGAAGAATTGTTTGCCGGATACACATTCTGGGAAGCTGTACAAAAAGCTAGAGAGGAGGTATATAAAATTTACAGGTACACTAGTACTTGGGGAGCTTATCAATGCTATGGCGATCCATTTTATAAATTCAAAAGAAAATTAGAACATTAACAGACTTTTAGGAAGAAGAAATTATTGATATTTCCTAAGGCTTTGGCATAGTGTAGCCTTACCAAAAAAGCGGACTTGGATAATTAGAGATACGGCTTGTTCTGCTTATCCATTCGGTGAAGTAGCCTTATTTGTGTTGGGCCGCGATACTAGTATGCTAATCGGTGAACAAATCGGTGAACAGAGTGTATTCTATACATATAAAATACTGACAATCAGAATTATACAAAAAATATTCAGTTCCCGTCCGGACCGCTTAAAATCTCTTCAAAGCATTCATATACCCTTAAATCGTATGATTTGAGGGTTTTTTTATGGTCAACTCTTTCATCTGATCCTAATTCTCATTATGCAACGCAGTCAGTAAACTAGTTTCAGATCCTTAGCAGTCCACCAAATTGTAAGAAAAGTAGTGATAGTCAAATATTTGTGTGAATATCGCTAACTGCTTTCAGTTAAGTCTAAGACTAGATCAATCGCAAAATCAACAAAAGCTAAAAATATGCAAGAACAGTGGATAAATAGTTCTGCTAATTTAAGGAGCGACTTTCTTCGGTATGCTAAAATGCTATAAAGAATAGTTAAAAACCTATACATGTGCGCCTTCACCAAAATGTATATTTGTTTGTAAAACCTTTTCCCAATAAAAGTAACTAGTCTGAAGTAAGTAGACAGCCCCATGAGACAACTGATTATATGCATATTACTGGCGAATCTAGGGTTTGTTTTCAAGGGGCTAGCTCAGAATTTTAAAGCAGGTGCTGCTGTACGAGTCATTACTCCTAATCCGTTACTACCCGTTTCAGGGGGAGTAGGAGCACCCAATCCGGCTACCGTGAAAAAAGGAGACTTGTACGCTCGAGCCGTTGTGTTTGAAAAAGACGATACTCGCGTAGCCATCGTCAATATTGATAACCTAGGTTGGCCCGCTGCATTAGGAGATCAATCCCGCGCTCTCATTGCTGGAATTCCCGCTGAGAATGTACTAATCGGGGTTACCCATACGCATAGTGCGCCTGATGCCTACGCCTTTCCAGACGAGCGGGGAAATACCGGAGCCGATCTGGAGTACTTAGATTGGTGTGTTAAGCAGGTAGCTGAAGCAGTTAACGAAGCGTCAGAAAACCTGGAACCTGTCTCGCTGAAAATTGCGGTAGGTAAGGCCGAGGGAAAAATTGCTTTCAACTACTACGCCCCTCAACTCTACGATCCCCGCTGTGGAGTAATTCAGGCTATAAAAACCACTGGTAAAAACGAAGGAAAAGTCATTGCTACGCTGGTCAATTACGCCATCCACCCGGAAGTAATCGGTGCTAACCAAGGAATACTTAGCCCAGATGTATGCGGCCCGTTATACGAAAGAATAGAAGATAAAGCGGGTGGAATTGCCATATTTATGAACGGTGCTCTAGGAGGTATGGTCACAGCAGATAATCGACGGGAAGACGGAAGCAGCGAAAATAGCTGGGAAGAATGTATCCGCATCGGCAACCTGCTGGCAGACGAAGCCCTGCGAATTATCAATGATGTCGAACCGCAGGCAAACCCCGATCTGTATTGCACTTCTCAAGAAGTTATCTTCCCCGTCGACTCGGAGATGATGCGCTACATTTTACAAAACTCGCCATTGAGCTTGAATACTAACCAAACCAACACCGTGAGTACTCGCCTGAACCTAGTAAATATAGGCACCGCCCAAATCCTGACGATACCTGGAGAAGCCCTGCCTAATATTGGCTACTATCTGAAGCGAAACATGCCGACCGAGCACCCGTTTCTCTTCGGACTTACCAACGATGCCTTCGGCTACATACTGACTAAAGAAGACTTTAACAGCTTTGAGCGTTACGACTATATTAGTCGGACGAGCCTGGGCGAAATGACCGGAGAAATTTATATTGAAGAAGCTTTAAACCTAATTGGACAGAGTCCTGAACCAACTGAACAGTGATTGTTTATCAGTAACTATTTAAGAACAATTTATCTACCACCTAATTCTATGTATATCAAATTTTTCACCTCCATTTCCCTGCTTTTAGTTCTACTCTTTTTTTCCTTTCAAGCCGAGAAATCAGAACCCGTTACCGCAAAAACTGCGCTGCAAAGCTACCTGGAAAACGGTGACGAGTCGTTTACCTGGGAAGTGAAAGAGTCATTTAGCGCAGAAGGAATTACCGCGCATGAACTACTGCTTACCTCCCAACAATGGCATGAGCACACCTGGACGCATCAGTTGACCGTGCTAGTTCCTCAGGAAATCAAGTACGATGGAGCACTACTGTTTATCACCGGAGGAAGTGTGAAAGGCGGACAACCTAACTGGAAAAGTCAGGATGAAGAAGTATTAAAAAGCTTTGGAGCGGTAGCTGCTCAAAACAGTGCGATTGTGGCCGTTATCCGGCAAGTTCCTAACCAACCGCTGTACAACAACCTAAAGGAAGACGAGCTGATTTCTTTTACGCTAGATAACTTCCGTAAAGATAATGACTATACTTGGCCCTTGCTGTTCCCAATGACCAAGAGCGCGGTACGGGCAATGGACGCTATTCAGGAGTTCTCAAAAAGCGAAGTAAACCAAGAAGTTTCTCGCTTCGTAATTTCGGGGGCCTCCAAACGGGGCTGGACTACCTGGCTAACCGGAGCCAGTGACGAACGCGTTGCGGCCATTGCTCCAATGGTTATTGATATGCTGAACATGCCGGTTAATCTTGACTATCAGGTAGAAGTGTGGGGCGATTATAGTGTGCAAATTCAGGACTACGTAGAGCTAGGTATTCCGCAGGATGTACATTCCGAGGGCGGTAACGAGATTACCCAAATGATCGATCCTTATTCGTACCGGGATAAGCTCACTATGCCCAAGATGCTATTCATCGGAGCTAACGATGAGTACTGGCCGATAGACGCAGTGAAGCACTACTTTGATGATATGCCCGGTGAGAACTTTATTCATTATGTCCCCAACGCTGGTCACGATTTAGGAGATGGAAAACAGGCGTTAGGTGCGCTAAGTGCTTTTTTTGGTACTACCCTTCGGAAAGAAAAATATCCGGTATGTCAGTGGGATATTACTGAAAAGGATGGTGAAATTACATTGAAAGTAAAAGCTACACCTGATCCGCTGGTGGATGTTGTACTATGGTCAGCCGATTCGGAAGACCGGGATTTCCGCGACGAAGAATGGGTAAGCCAGAGCTTGGGCGTTAAAAACCAAAAGAACATTAAGGCCAACATTGCTTATCCAACCTCAGGTTTCAAAGCCTTTTACGTAGACTTGAAATACACTGATACTAACGGTAGCGTATATTCCAAGAGTACTCAGTCCTATGTGGCTGATGAAGACGAAGTATTTATTAATAGTACAGTAAATTAATGGACTCTACTTACGTTTACTAAAATAGCTACGGAAATTTGCCTACTAAGATTAACTTTATGATTATGAATACAGCAACCAGAAGCTACTCAAAACTCGCCCTGATTTTACCAATGATAGTGGGGCTTCTCATAATGTTCTCCCACCAACCAACCTTCGCCCAAAATAGCAATGATTCGGCGACTCAAACATGGGCGGAGAAGTTGGGGTATCCCTCCGGCAAAAGAGTAGTGATTCTTCACGCGGATGATATTGGTATGAGCGAAGGAGCCAACATTTCAGCGAAGAGTTATCTAAAAAACGACCACATCCAATCAGTAGCAGTTATGCCCCCTTGCCCCAGCTTTGAAGAATTTATTGACTGGGCTAAGGAGAACCCTCAGGAAGATGTTGGGATTCACCTAACCCTTACCAGCGAGTGGAAAACCTACCGCTGGGGTTCGGTAGCTGATCCCGCCGAAGTACCCGGCCTAATTGATCCGGAAGGAAAACTATGGCGTAGCGTTCGGGAGGTAGTGGAGCACGCCTCGGCGGCGGAGGTGGAAAAAGAGATACGAGCTCAAATAGAAAAATCCATCGCGCTGGGGTATCGCCCTGATCATATCGATACGCATATGGGCACACTGTATGGTTCACATGAGTTCACTGCCGCTTACACCAAAGTAGCCGAAGAATACAGCATCCCGGCGATGGTGATTGACATGTCTAATCCAGCTATCGTGGAAGGGTTTCGACAGCAGGGTTATCCCATTACGGAGGAAATGCTAGCGGTGGTCAATAATTATAAATTACCCAAACTGGACTATTTCTACTCGGTAGGAAAAGCAGATACCTACGAAGAAAAGTGTCAGAAGTTCTACGATTTAGTGAAGTCCTGGCAACCTGGATTGATCGAAATTATCTTCCACCCTTCCGAATATTCCGAAGATCTAAAATCAATCACGGGTTCTTGGCAACAGCGCGTTTGGGAAGCCGAGATGTTCGCCGATCCTGACGTGATTCAGTTCCTAAAAGACGAAGACATTATCTTCACCAATTGGAAGGAAATCATGGAGCGCTTCAATGAGGGAGTAGTTCGGAACTAGCAATTTAAAGTTGACAATAATCGCCGATAATCTTACTTCTTTGACTTAACAAATAAATCAAGGCTAGTGTATTTCTGAGCTGTTTTCGCCCAAGATAACTGATACAATATCGTCAGAAAGTCTCAAGTAGTTATTGTATGAGTTATTAGATAACACAATTACTGTCTTATCTTGATTAACTAATCGCAGCATAGCAGCGTAGTAGCCTGGCCAGGCACCAGTGTGGTAAGCAATAGGTTCACTTCCATCTTTATCGATTAGAAAAAAACCGAAACCGTAATCAATTGCTTCTCCGCTGTTTAATCTATGCTTGGGTGGCAATGTAGATAAATCTCTTTTCCTCAACAGGGTATTTTCGCGAAGCGCGTTATTCCAAATTGCCAAATCTTTCAGGTTAGAGCTTATGTTCCCTTCCCCGGTAATGGTGTCCAGGTATTTTACAAACTGATACTTGTTAACGCTATCGGGTAATACCCCCAACTGCTTATCTTTGAAGTATGAATTTTCCAGATTATTTCTGGTGAGGTAGCCATACGCATAGTTCTTCAATATTTCTTGCTGACTTCTTCGGGTATTGTACACGCGGGTACGCGTCATTCCTAGCGGATCAAAGATGTTCTCTTTCAAAAATTCAGAATACGTTATACCTGATATTTCCTCGATTACTAAGGACAGCAATGCATACCCCGTATTAGTGTACTTGTACTGTTCGCCCGGCTCAAAATGGAGTTTGGGTTGGTCGGCCTTTAGCATCGCGAGAATATCCGAATTGGTTGCATACTTGGTCTTATCCCAGTGTTTGTAAAACAGACCTACGTAGTCAGGTATGCCTGACGTATGGGCTAACAGTTGTTCAATAGTTACGGCTTCGTACGGAAAACCCGGAAGGTATTTGGTGACTAAATCAGAGAGACTAAGCTTGTTTTGTTCTTCCAGAAGTAGGACAACTAAGGCAGTAAACTGCTTGGCACACGAAGCAATATCGAATAATGTGCTGTCATTGAGTGGTAGTTTTTCCCCAAAATTAGCATATCCGTAGCATTCGCTAAAAACAGTTTCCTCTCTATCTATGACCATTAAGCATCCATTAAACCTATTTACGCTATCGTTAAGATGCTGCTGATACAGCACCTCATCTATTCGCGCTAGCATAGTATCTGAAATAATTGACCGCTCATTCTTTGGATAAAGAAAAGTGGGATCAGTAAGTGTGACTTCCCTTAACTGATTTCTTTTACCGAAAATAAATTTTAAGAAAATTCGCGATGAGTTAATCCCGCTGTAAGATAGTTGAGCAACATATTCTCGGTCTTTTTGATAGATAATAGTATCAATAGTGGCTCGGCCAGATATAGTAGATAGTGAACCCTTTTCAACGAATTTCTTCAGCTTCTTAGATACTTCCCCTTCGTTATTGATCGCTTCTACAAAGTTCTCAATCACCAGTTCGTTCGTGGTACCTTGGCCAATTGACTGGTGGCTTCCTCCAAAGAACGCAGTCATAAAGGTGAAGATTAATACGTAATTGTGCATAGCTAACAATCTACATTGTTCAATTGCTCATTGATCCGCCTGCCCGATTAAGCGCATTGCGTAGTCGTGCTGAGGGTCGTTGTCTTGCAGAAAGTCTTCAATCGTAGGTGAAACCAAGTGATCGGGAATAACTCCTCGACCCAACGGTATATCGGGCTTCACGTTAGTTAGGTACCTGGCCAACGGCAGAAGCAATCGGATTTTGGTGTTGGGTAGGGTGATGTTAAATTCCCAGTTGCTAGTGTTCCCGTAGTAGTTTCCTCCGGTTTCTTCGCCAATAATGGTAGCCAGATCGAGCGAATGCATCCAAGCAGCAAAGTCGGAGGTGGCTGAGGCCGTAGAACGACCTACGAGTAGAAAGACATTTCCGGTAAAACGTTCCGAGGCGGATTGAACAGTACCCAACACTCGTTTATAACCCGCCGCCCGCTTGAGCAGATACGTAGAGTCGGTGGCCTTGAATCTCGTCGTCATGCGGAAGAGTTTATAGCGTAGCCAGCCTACTTCGCTATACTTTCGGGAGTCTAGTTTTTTGTTCGTAAACTCAATGGCTTTGTATCCGGCAAAGGGCTCGGAAAGAAAGTAAGATAATAGGCTAAGTCCGTAGTCCTCATTTCCTCCGCCACGATCTCCCACATCCAGAATGAGATTGTCTACCTTAGCCTCCAAAATATCTTCCATATTCTGCGCCAATACCTGTTTAAACTTATACTTCTTCCCGTCTATTTCCCAGTTGGCAAATCGGGGTACTCTCAATGTCGCTGTGCTAGCTGCTTTATCAATACTCAGTTGAATCCACGGCCCCTCGTTAGCCGTAGCCTCGTATCGTTCGCCCCTAATACTGTCTCGCTGAGGATAGCTAAGCCCTTCTATCTGATAGTCTGTTAAACTTCCGTTCAGCTCTTTCACTACCATGCGAAATTGATCGCTATCGTCAATCAAGTATTTATAGCGGACATAAAATACACTTTGCAGAAAATACGAAGCCCACCCTTTTTGATGACCGTCACTACTGGTGTGATTCAATAGACGAGCGATGATAGAATCCATTGGGGTTTCATTGATCGATACTATTTCCGACCCTAGTAGAATTGATTCTACCTCGCTTAGATTTCGATAGATATAACCCTTACCGTCCAGAATTTTCAGATCAAGGGGAAAGTAACGAAGACTATCGGTAAAATAGACTTTGCCCATTGTTTCGGAAGGAGCAATGGTGGTATGAAGACAATTTACTTGAGCGGTTAATTCACTAAGTATTGGAAAGAACTCTCGCTCAGTCATGGGGTGATCTATGGTAGCGAGATGTTGGTCAAAGCAACTGTCCATTTCTGCTTTGGTATTAAACCAGTAGAGTCCGGGATGACTTTCTTCCAACGATTGACGGAAAACGGTAAAGTCTTCTAGTAGCTCCTGCGTGGTGAATTTCTTATCCAGATAGTTAGGCTCCTGAGCGTATGTATATGTTGCGTGGAAGATGATTAAGCAAAGTAAATAGCTTAATAGCTTAAGGGTGGTTAGCATAGTTTCTCTGGTAAGTAGACTACAATAAAAAACTCACTACCTCTCAGCATATTGCGCTAGGGAAATATGTTTAATTAAAAAAGGCAGAAGGTTAATCTCTTCTGCCTTAAATTTTTTGGAAACCTAGTGAATCTAATAAGGTTCGCCGGTGCCCTGTAGTACCCAGGGGTTAGACCAGGCACTGTTTTTTCCGTCCGGTGCGGTAAAGGCAGTTTCTTCTAGTCGGCCAACCGCTTCCATCGCGTTACTTTCGTTTACAGTCAGTTCATCTTGCATATAGTAAAACCGTAACGGTAGGGCCGAACGGCGAGCGGCTTCACCGGCTTCCAGCGCGGGAAACCCGGTTCGGCGATAGTCAAACCAGGCTTCGGTAGCCGCCGTCCAACTGGCAATCCACTTCTGGGTAATTAGCTGTTCCAGCGTTCCATCAAACGCGGCGGGCCCAGCTAGATAGGCTTCGTACTGATCGCCTACGCCCCAGGTCTCAAAAGATGCCAGGACTGCTGCGTTATAGTGGGTCTGGGCATCGCCTACGGCCCAGCCGTTCAGCGCGGCTTCGGCTAAAATAAAGTAGACTTCAGCAGCGGATGCTAAGCGAGCCAGTAGCATTGGGCCAGTGGCATCTCGATACATTTTGGATATGGCGGAGACAT
>CAKZYJ010000167.1 GCA_937884755.1 uncultured Flammeovirgaceae bacterium | reverse complement strand
GATGGGACGATAAACTCCTCGCGCGTCTCTGAGCTCATGCCCTACTAGAAGAAGTGCTGGGCGACTTGCACGAACGGTACTATTTGCGAGTAAAGCGAGAAGGAGAAGCCAAAGCTCGGAGAACCTACTGGCGTGAGGTAGTGACGTATGTGCGATTTTCAACCTTTAAAAGATCTTCATCTCAGCACATAACTTTAATCTCTTCTGATATGATTCGTAATCATCTTATTATCGCTCTTCGAAGAATGATCAATGAACGGTTTTATACGGCAGTCAACGTTCTTGGACTGGCACTTGGTCTGACTTGTAGTTTGTTTATCTATCTCTATGTACAACACGAACTTAGCTACGACACTTTCCATACTAACAAAGATCGGATATACCGAATTAATAGCACGTTCACCGAAGCAGGAAGTCAAACCAATTATTCTTCTACACAATTACCGCTGGCGATTGAGCTAGTTGAAAAGTATACTGCTATCGAGAAAGCTGTACGCTTTATCAAACCCGAACGCAAATTATTTGAGAACACCAATCGGGATATTCGCACTTACGAAGAAGGCTTCTACTACGCCGATTCATCTGTATTTGATGTATTTAATTTTCCACTCACTGTGGGCAGTCCCAAAACTGCCCTAGTGAGACCTAATACTATTGTACTTACCGAATCAGCAGCCAGAAAGTATTTTGGCAATCAAAACCCCATTGGGCAGCCTATTCAGAATGCCAGTGATAACGAAACCTACGAAGTAACCGGAGTGATGGAGGATATTCCGGCCAACTCGCATCTACAATTCGATGCATTACTCTCATTTGCTACCTTTCCTGAAGAAGAGTTTAGTGATTGGGGAGGGTGGTACCCTTTTACCTACATACAACTTGAGCAGCGTGCTTCCCCTCAGGAAGTAGAGCAGGTATTAGCTGAAGTGAATCAAGAGTATGTAGTGCCCATTTTCAAAGATTTTGGAATTACCGTTAATTACTGGATACAGCCACTGACTGACATCTATCTGCAATCTAACTTTGGTGATAGTGCTGGCGAGAGCAGTGATCTATCCTACATCTATATTTTCGGAGCCGTCGCCTTTTTCATTTTGGTGATTGCCAGCATTAACTATATGAATCTGACTACGGCTCGGGCTACCAAACGAGCCAAAGAGGTTGGTGTCCGAAAAACCATGGGCTCAGAGAAGTCTCAGCTCGTGAGGCAGTTCCTGACAGAATCTGTTACACTTACCTTTATTGCTTTACTGGTTAGTCTAATGCTAGTTATTGTTCTACTCCCAACTTTCAATCAACTAGCTGGCAAGAATCTGAGTATAGCTTATTTATGGCAACCACAGATTTTGCTCGTCTTTTTAGGTATAGCACTATTAGTGGGGTTTGTGGGGGGAAGCTATCCTGCCTTCTATTTATCTCATTTCAATCCGGCACTGGTGTTGAAAGGAAGTATTACTCGAGGCACGAAAAATATCGTTTTACGGAAAACACTGGTCGTAGTTCAGTTTACAGTATCTATTGCCATGCTAATATGCACTTGGGTAGTGTATGATCAGTTGCAATACCTGCGACATAAGGATTTGGGGTTTAATCGCGATCAGGTGCTTTCAGTAGCTATGAGTGACTCAACAATTCGGGCTCAGTATCCAGTACTTCATAATCAACTGAAGCAAACCCCTAATGTACTAAATATAGCTACTTCCTCCGCTAAACCAGGTGATGATCCTTTTTACTCTATCATGAACGTAGATAGCCCCGAAGGCAAAGTTAATCGGGGGATAGATTATTATTTTGCAGAATATGATTTTGTAAAGAAGCTTGAAATAACGATTACCGAAGGGCGAAATTTCTCTCGCGACTACACTACCGACACAGCAGCTGCTCTGGTGAATCAGGCAATGGTAGCTCACATGCAGTGGGATAATCCTATCGGCCAGAAATTTACTTTTGATGACGGGGATGGCGATGAAACTACTACTGGCCCTACTTACATGGTAGTAGGGGTAATTCAGAATTACCACCAGCAATCGCTGTACAGTCCTGTAGAACCATTAGCTATTTTCTTTCGTGAGTCCAATCGTTACCTAGACATTAAAATTGCTGCTCAAGATGTCAGTAATACTCTAGCTTCTATTGAAGATATTTGGACGGATGCTATCACAGCCCCCCCCTTTACTTACAACTTCCTAGATCAAGATTTTCAAGCGCAATACGAAGCGGACGAAAAGCGGGGACAGATATTTTCAACATTTTCACTACTTGCTGTGGCAATAGCTTGCTTAGGTTTATTAGGTCTTGCAGCTTACACTACTGAGCAACGGGCTAAAGAGATTAGCATCCGAAAGGTAATTGGTGCTAGTGTTTACAGCATTGTCAGACTGGTTTACCAAGACTTTGTTGTACTGGTTATTATCTCAATGATCATTGCCTTTCCTGTTGCTTACCTGGTAATGATCGATTGGTTGCAGACGTTTGCTTATCAAACTGAAATCAAGTGGTTTACCTTTATTGCATTGGCTCTGGTCACGATCATTGTTACCATCGGTGCCATTAGTTTCCACACCCTACGAGCCGCCCTCGCCAACCCCGTAGACTCACTTCGGAATGAGTAAGCAGGAGCATCCATATCAACCACCACCTAAGTGGCTCGATAAACTATTAGAACACTTCTGCGCCCCCGAACTCTTGGAAGAGGTACTCGGCGACCTACACGAACGCTATTACCTGAGATCACAGAAAGAGGGAGTTGCAAAAGCTCGAAAAGGCTACTGGCAGGAAGTGTTTGCATATGTACGGCCTTCAGTTTTCAAAAACCGGAAGACATCATATACCCAATTAATCTCTACTGATATGCTAAGAAATTACTTCAAAATTGCCTTCAGAAGCATTATTCGCAACAAAGCCTTTTCCGCCATCAATATTGCCGGACTGGCTCTAGGGATGACCTGCTTCCTATTTAATTTTCTCTGGGTGCAAGATGAAAGAAGTCTAGACT
>CAKZYJ010000166.1 GCA_937884755.1 uncultured Flammeovirgaceae bacterium | reverse complement strand
TATCTCTCAACCCTTCATTGCCGGTTTAGGAGCACTCACTGGAAACCAGGCCGTGCAGGAGGTAACTGCTGGACTAGAAGCAATTTATCTCAGTGGCTGGCAGGTGGCAGCCGACGCCAATCTAGCCGGTGAAATGTATCCCGATCAGTCGCTATACCCCGCTAATTCAGTGCCTTCAGTAGTAAAGCGCATCAATAACGCGCTGCTTCGTCGCGACCAGATTCAATCGGTAACCGGGGAGAGTGACATCGACTGGATGGTACCCATCATCGCCGATGCCGAAGCCGGCTTTGGGGGAAATCTGAACGCCTTTGAATTGATGAAGGCCCTCATCGAAGCGGGTGCGGCGGCGGCTCACTTTGAAGATCAGCTTTCTTCGGCCAAAAAATGTGGTCACTTAGGTGGTAAGGTACTGGTGCCTACCCAGGAGGCAATTAATAAATTGGTATCTGCCCGATTGGCCGCCGATGTTATGGGAGTACCTACTGTACTTATTGCCCGCACCGACGCTGATGCCGCTACGCTTATTACCTCGGATATTGACGAGCGCGACCATCGTTTCATCACTGGTGAGCGTACCAACGAGGGCTTCTTCTACGTGAACAATGGCATTGAGCAGGGTATTGCCCGCGGACTTTCTTACGCACCTTACGCAGATCTGATCTGGATGGAAACATCAAATCCTGACTTGGGCTACGCCCGCGAATTTGCCCAGGCAATGCACGCCCAATACCCCGGAAAGATGCTGGCGTACAACTGCTCACCTTCCTTTAACTGGGCCGCCAACCTAAGCGTCGCTGAAATGGAAACCTTCCGGGAGGAATTGGCGGCTATGGGTTACAAATTCCAGTTCATTACCCTGGCTGGCTTCCATGCACTCAATACGTCCATGTTTGAACTATCAAAAGCCTATAAAGAACGCGGTATGGCCGGTTACTCCGAACTACAAGAGCGGGAGTTTGCCCTACAGTCCGACGGGTTCCGCGCGGTGAAGCACCAGACCTTTGTGGGTACCAGCTACTTTGATGCGGTTCAGAATCTGGTTCAGGGAGGAAAGTCCTCTACTACGGCGATGGAAGGTAGCACCGAGACTGCTCAATTCGTCAACTAATTCATCCGGGGCTGACAAAAAACGTCAGTCCCGATTACTTTATTTAATTGGCAACTTACCAAAACTAAAAGGTTATGATCGAAACTTTGATTGCCCGACAAACCACCGAAGTAGACCTGATGGAACGAATTCCCCCGGTCTTTCTACGTTACCAACTATCTCCCACTCAGCTTATTGAAGATGCCATCGGTCAGCAGGAGGGCCAACTAACCAGTACGGGTGCGCTGATGTGTGATACCGGTCGGTTTACCGGACGTTCTCCCAAAGACCGGTATATTGTTCGCGACAAAACTACCAATAGCGAAGTGTGGTGGGGGGATATCAACCAACCCTTCGATTCTGACCGTTTTGATGGACTCTATGAACAGATGGTGGAGCGCTTGCAGGAACAGAAAGTTTACGTACGCGATGCTTACGCCTGCGCTGACCCATCTTACCGTTTGAATATCCGTGTTTTCACCACCCAGGCCTGGCATAATCTGTTTTGCTACAACATGTTTTTACGGCCTACAACGGAGGAACTGAAAGGCTTTAATCCGGACTTTACCATTATTCACATACCGGAATTCAAAGCTGACCCCCTTACTGATGGTACCCGGCAGGAGAACTTTGCCATCATCAACCTCACCCGTAACATTATTTTGATCGGCGGTACGGGCTACGCGGGTGAAATCAAGAAAGGAATCTTTTCGGTACTCAATTTTCGCTTACCACTTCAAGAAAAAGTATTATCCATGCACTGCTCGGCTAATCAGGGCAAGCAAGGAGATACTTCACTCTTCTTCGGATTATCGGGTACGGGAAAAACTACTCTCTCGGCTGACCCGGAACGAGCTTTGATTGGCGATGATGAGCACGGCTGGTCGGATAAAGGTATCTTTAATTTTGAGGGCGGTTGCTATGCCAAAGTAATTGATCTTACTCGCAAAAAGGAGCCACAAATCTACGATGCCATCCGCTACGGAGCCATTGTGGAGAATACCCGCTTCTTCTCCGAAACCCGTGACGTAGACTATACTAACGTATCGGTTACGCAGAATACCCGGACTTCCTATCCCATTCACCACATCGATAATGCACTAGAACCTTCCACCGGGGGCATTCCTAAAAATATTTTCTTTCTCACCTGTGATGCCTTCGGGGTGCTGCCGCCCATTGCTCGGCTCAGCAAGGCCCAGGCCATGTACCACTTCGTATCGGGTTATACCGCTAAGGTAGCTGGTACGGAAGACGGGGTAGTGGAACCCCAGACTACCTTCAGCGCTTGCTTCGGGGCTCCCTTTTTGCCGCTTCATCCTATGGCTTACGCCCAGCTGTTAGGGGAAAAGATGGAAGAGTACAATGTAAACATTTGGCTGGTGAATACTGGCTGGTCGGGCGGTGCCTACGGAGTAGGTAAGCGCATCAAGCTGGAGTATACTCGGGCCATGATTTCCGCTGCCCTAAATGGTGAACTTAACGGTGTCGGCTACCGTAAGCATACTATTTTTGGCGTAAGTATTCCGGGTTCTTGCCCAGGCGTACCGTCTAAGGTTTTGAGTCCGCGTACGCTGTGGAAGGATGACGATCTGTTCTACGAAACCAGCAACCGGCTGGCTCAGGACTTTATCAACAACTTTGATCAGTACCTGGAGTACGCCGACTCGGAAATTCTTTCCGGAGCACCTCGGCTAAACCTTCAGTAACTAGTGATTACATACTTAACCCAACCAATCATGGAAAACAACCTAGTGATTACACTACCAAAACCGACAGTTCAAAAATTAGGACAACCCGTTGGGGTGACCCTCGACCGCTTTATCAAACACAAAGAAGATGAATTCCCCTACGCCAGTGGCGAGTTATCCCAGTTGCTCCGTGACATTGCCCTAGCGGCCAAAATCGTAAATAAAGAAATCAGCGGTTCGGGTCTGATCGGGGTAGAGGGAGCTTTTGGTAAGGAGAATG
>CAKZYJ010000165.1 GCA_937884755.1 uncultured Flammeovirgaceae bacterium | reverse complement strand
TCTTCTTATTCATATTTTTGAATCCATCTATTAGGTTCACGATGTAAAACGCCCCTCCCACTGCAAAGCCAATATTTTTGGTTCGCTCCCAATTGTCTGCATTCTCTCTATAAGATTGAAGGGTTGAGAAATTTGCAGAGCTTAATCCAGTATTATATTTATTTTTATAGTCGTTGTAATGAGAGCCTGCGTAGATGGAAAAAACTACCGGAACAATAGTTCCAGCCTATAAGATTATTCCTTTTGCTGTTTTACCAGTTTCTAATTGATGTAGGCCGGGAATAAGAACGCTGGGTTGAAAACTACTTTTTTTTCTTGTTATTATTATTGGATCATCAATTTCATATTCGGTAGTGTTTGGTGGTATATCTAAGATAATAGACTTCTCCTTGTACTGTTCGTGTTTAAACTTTAATTTAACTTCTCTTTCTCTAGAGCTACCTGCTACTCTAAACTTAAAGATACCTTCCGAATCAGTAGTAGTTTTTAGGGTTTCGCCTATAAAAACCTGTATATTTTCTTCAATAGATTTGTCTTTTTTACGTTTAATCTCACCTGAGATTCTAGTCCCTAAGGAGTCTTTCTGCATTACTATTGTTATAGTATTCAAAAAATCATTTAGAGACATTGTCTCTTTTAATTCCTGAAAACCCTCAAGGTTATATATGAGTGTAATATTTTCCCCCAATCTAAAATTAGGGTCTTCAATATAGAATCTGCCGTCTTTATTGGATTCGTAAGTCTCTGCTAATTCTTCTACAGTAATAGAAGCATTATTGATTAAAGGTTCATTGTCTTCCAATCTAATTAAACCTTTTAAAGCAATGGGTTTATCTAAAAGCCCTCTCATTAGGCTTTCAATTACTATTTGCATAGAATCTACGCTAGCTAACTGAGAAGATGAAATAGTTTTGCTCTTTGTACATTTTTCAGTGGTAAAAATATTCGATATACTAAGCCCAAATGTGTAGCGATCATTGTAGTTCGAAATATGCCCGATGACTGCTGATTTTGCATCTATTCTAGATAATGATTCTTTATCTTTTTGGCTGATAAATATATCATCGTCCAAACTAGAAATTACGTTCTCAGTCCTCTCCAAACTTCTAAGTTCACTAAACTTATTTCTTTCTAATAGATTACAGTTATTAAAACTAGATATTGTACTTTCTAATATTTGAATTAGAGTCTCTTCTTTTTCATCGCTTTCCATATTGTTAATACCCCAAACAAAAATTTGCTCACAATTACATCTATTAGATTGAGCAAATGAATAGCTGGAGTATAGACTACTTACAATGGATAATAGGTAAATTATATGCTTCACAGACATGTTACCAAAAGTTTATTTCTGTATCATCATTTACGAAAATCGCTCTCTCATCTATAATTTCTCCTTTTTTTAAGAGGGTGAATTTGTGGGAGGTAGCTTTTTCAGTGACTTTCAGACTTTTAATATGTTCATCATCAGTTATTCTCGCATCTTGACCATCAACTAAGAGAGTATAATCATTTGATTGTCTAGAGACAGGGTAAAATACAGTTACTGTATACTTCTTCTTTGGTGGTTTCGACACCGCTTTAGGGTGAACTGTAATATTTAAGGTATTTACAAAAGTATTAGGATTGAACCCTACCCTTAAGGAGTATTCCGTTGTATCTTTAACATTTCTTTGTTGTTCGGCTAACTGAAATTGCCACTCAAAAGAAGGGCTTTCTTGAGATAGTTCTAATGAGTCATACAGCTCTCCGTCTAAATCTACATAAAGTTGTTGCTTTTTCTTAGCAGGTTTATTTATGGCCCTAATAGTAACAATCGCATTGTCTTTGTCCTTTATCAAATTACTATTGTTAACTATTTTAAACTTAGGAGCTTCAGGAGGAAATACGCGAAAACTTGGTGCATCTGTCAGTTCTTTATGACTAAATCCTAACCGCAATATACAATCTGTTACATCCTCAGTATCTCTATATTCCTCGGGCAATTTATATGACCAGATAGGAAAAGGCTTATTTTTTTCGGGGTTGGCTGGAACTGAATCTAATATCCCATTTATTTCAACATATAAAGGCTGGTTTTTACGCGCGGCTTTATTTGCGGCTTTAAAAGTAATTGTAAAGTCGTCCTTTTCCTTAATTTCTTTTTCTTGGTTGAGTATTTCAAATGAAGGGCTATTAGTAATATCCTCAAACAGCTTCACTACAAGTATTTCAAGAGGTTTGAAAAATAACGCTATTATTGCTCCAATAAATAGTAATGATATAGAAAATAAGGCCTTACGGCGTCTGCTATTTTTACCCTTTTCTGTTTCGTTTTCTTGCTCTTCTATTTCTTTTTCCATAAGAATGAAGCTTTAAGAATGGATTATAATATAGAATAATATGACAATGTAGAAATGCTAATTCTGAAATTCTGTTGTTAATTTATAGGGTACTCGGTGGGCTTTATTTTTGGGGATAATTTTGATATAGTAATAACTGTTTCCAGAAACTACTACTTTGGATGACGAAGATGTTTCTCCCGCATCAATATAGCCTTGGTTAATTTTCGTAATCTCATTTAGCTTTTCATCAAAGAGTGTAGCCTTCCCTAAGTTCGCATAAGTTAAGTAGTTCTCTTTACTATGTTGGTTAGTGATGGTGAAGAAAAATTGGCCGTCACTCGGCATCTTGATCTTGTACCAATCTTCCCCATCGCCACTATAGCCTACAGTAGCTTCAACTGACTCATTATTTTTGATTTCGTGAGCTGTATCTCGAGAGTTATTCGGCTCGTGAGCATCAGTATATGTAAAGGCAACAAAGTTAGTTTTCAGCGTGTACGGAGCTTTATGACGAGAACTGTAAGAAGATACTTTTATGTAGTAGCTAGACTTACCCTCTACCGATACGGAGTACGATGAATATGTGCGGTCAGCAGCCAGGGTATAAGGGTTATTAAATACCTTCTTTTGCTGGTTGTCTAGCAATTGTATAGAAGCACTACCGTTTAAGATATTGTTAGCGTGTTCGTTGGCAACGCTAAATTGAAATACTCCACTAGAAGGCATGGTTACTTTATACCAATCTTCTTTGTCATTGTAGCCGATAGTAGCCGAAAACGACTCACTTGATTCAATAGAAGCAGCATTAGAAAATGAGATGTTCACCTCTTTTGTGTCAGTATAGGTGAGTTCGGTGAAAGACGTTTTAAGCACATAGGGTGCTTTATGCTCTTTCCCGTAGGGTTTTATTCGGACATAATATACAGCATCAGCTTCTACCGCCAAGGGTCTACTTGCATAAGATTTGTTGGGATTGACGTAAGACATATACATGTCTACCTGATTAAGATTCTTATCAAAGAGTATTGGCTCGCCTATACTACCAAAGCCTACATCAGTTACATGTTTGTTTACCAATTCTAATGACAAAAATCCATTGCTGGGTATATTTAACTTATACCAATCTTCTTCGTCATTTCCGTATCCTATGCTTGCTACTATCTCTTCATTTTCACTCATTGAGTGGGCTGCTGATTGTGAGTTGTTAGGCTCATTGGCATCAGAAATGTTCTGCTCAGTAAACGATGTCTTAATTTCGTAGGGAATACGATTCCCCTTTTTGTAAGGCGCAAGTTTTAAGTAGTAAGTTGAGTTTTCAGTAGTGGTAATTGGTTTAATAGAGAATGTGCTATTAGGGTTTACATAGGTGGAGTAGATATTGACCTGCTTGCGATCTTTATCATATAGCCGAGGGTTTGCCATTGAGCCATTGATAGTGCGATAAGCATGTTTATTGATAATCTCAAAGGAGAAAAGGCCATTCTGAGGTAAATTGATCTGGTACCAATCTACTTCATCGATATCAAAACCGACAGTAGCTTCGTTAGTAGAGTTTTCCTCTAAAATAGTAGCATTATTTTCACTATCATTGGGTTCACCTATATCAGTAATAGAATTCTTATCAAACGATACTTCTAATAGATAGGTAGCAGAGTGAATATTTGAATACGGAGCGATTTTGATGAAATACTCTTCGTTTTTATTTACAGGAACAGGATAAGATTCACTATTTCTACCGGCGTAAAGATAAGAGTAAGTTATCTTACTTACTTCCGAGAATTCTTTGTCATACAATATCACATTGGATAGATTGCCATTCGTTACTTTGGAGTCTACTGTATTGGTTACCTTGTATTGAAGAGTGCCGTTATCAGATGCTTTTATTTTATACCAATCTGTATCATCATCACCAAAGCCTACTTTAGCGGTAACTACTTCATTAAGGTTAACTAATGCTGCATTCTCAGGAGTGTTATTAGGCTCTGTCTCAGTTAGTTCACTTACATTGATAGTTTGCTTGATTTCGCTGATTTCACCGTCATTGTCTTTTACTTCTAGTGTAATTTCCTTTTTACCAGAAGATAGGTATTTATGCGTAGCTGTTTTGGCCGTAGTCCATTCGGTAAAAGAACCGTTTGCCTCCCAACGCCAACGTACTTCCAAATCATTAATATTATCGTAGTCATCTGCACTTTCCGAAGCATCTGCGGTAAACTCAGTACCTACGCTAATAGACTGAGGTGTTAATGAGAATTTAGCTTGAGGTGGCTCGTTAGGAGCAGCACTAGTCATACTTACCACCACTTTTTTGGTTCCACTATTGGAAGAGATATCAATCTGTCCGCTGTAATCCTGGTAAGCTAATCCTTCGCGGTTCACTGTCACGTTGAGGGTGGCTTGATTGGTACCCGCTTTGGGACTCACTTCTAACCAATCCTGATTGGCCTTAGCTTCCCAATGCAAATCCCCGTTGCCTTCGTTGCTAATAGTGAAAGCCTTTTGTGTATCTACCCGACCAAAGTCTAGTTGCTCTTCGGATACCAATAGTACCGGACTGCCCGAGACTTCCATCTGAATACTCACATCTAAACTGCCTCCGTTAGAAGAGAACTTCAGCACATCTTCGTACTTATCGGCCGCTAATTCCTTGCGATTAATGGTCAGTGTTAGCTCTTCCGAGTCTCCGGGGGCAATGCCACTGCTGGAATTGGAAGAGATTTCTAGCCAGGATTGGGTTTTGGTCACACTCCAGGTCAAGGCCCGCCTGCCTGCGTTGGTGCTCATGAGCTTCTTGACACTCACGTTACTGCCGTAGTTCAGCGCGGTAGCCGAAAGGGACAAGACGGGGGCTGAAGGATCGGGAACAATCATCTGTACATTCACCTGGTCAGCGGCATCCGAAGAGTTGATCAGTACTTTACCCGCATAGCTATCAAAGTCTAAGCCAGTACGGTCTACTGTTACCGTGATCGGATCAGCTTCAGTAGAAACACTGCCTTCGCTGGGGGTGACTGAGAGCCAGTCTTGGTTGGTAACAATGTTGTAAGATAGTGTGCCAGTGCCTTTGTTTTCAATGGTGAAGGTTTGGGTGGTTTTGTCGTGGGCGAAGTTGAGGTCTTTGGGGGTGATTAGTAGTTGAGAGATTACCTTCAGGGCGACATCTACATCTTCTTTGCCGGCATTAGACTCAACGATGATCTTATTGGCCTCACCATCATCGCTAGGCCTCAACTCAGATCGATCCACGGTGACAGTGACCACATCGGTTTCATCGGCCGTAGTACCTTCGGTAGGGTTGACATCCAACCAGGAGATGTTTTCGGAAATCTGCCAGGAGAGCGTACCCTTCCCGGTATTGGTAATTTCAAAGGCGATTTTGGAAAGGTTGGTATTGAAGTCCAGACTCTTATTAGAGAGCGTCAGTATCGGTGGCAGGGGGGCAAACTGTACATCCTGTACGTGAGTGTCGCCACCCAGGATAGTGATCTTTTCAGTATGCGTTTCGTAGTCATCATGAGTGACTTCCAGCGTATATTCTCCGATGTTGACTTCGGTAAAAGAATAGACCCCGGT
>CAKZYJ010000164.1 GCA_937884755.1 uncultured Flammeovirgaceae bacterium | reverse complement strand
CGTTGCAAGCTTACTGGAAGACCGAAAGGTTATATGCGAAAATTTGGAATATCTCGGGTAACGTTCCGGGAATTGGCTTCGCAAGGTAAAATCCCAGGAATTACGAAAGCTAGCTGGTAATATAGTTGAAAATATTTTCTGCAAAGGCAAGAAAACCTTACCTTCGCAGTCCGTTTTTGAAAATGGATAAAGTTCATGAATACAGACCCAATAGCTGATTATTTAACCCGATTACGAAACGCCATCAAAGCGAATCATCGTATCGTTGAGATACCGGCATCAAACCTTAAGCGAGAAATCACTAAAGTGCTTTTCGATAAGGGGTATATTCAAAACTACAAGTTTGAAGATGATGTCGATCATCAAGGTATTATCAAAATTGCGCTTAAGTATAATCCGGTAAAAAAGACCCCAGCAATAACGCACCTTGAACGGGTTAGTAAACCAGGCCTTCGTAAGTATGCGAAAGCAACTGAGTTGCCTCGGGTTTTGAATGGATTAGGTATCGCGATTCTGTCTACTTCAAAAGGAGTTATATCGGATAAAGAAGCTCGTCAGGAGAATGTAGGTGGTGAAGTAATCTGCTACGTATATTAAATATAGCACTATGTCACGAGTAGGAAACCAACCAATAAGTGTCCCCGAAGGTGTAACCATTAGCCGAGAGAATGGCTGGGTTAAGGTGAAAGGGCCTAAAGGTGAGCTATCACAGAAGGTAGATACTGCTTTTGAAGTAAAAGTAGAGGATGCTGAAATAACAGTTTCACGTCCCACTGAGCAGAAGCGTCATAAGTCTATGCACGGACTATATCGTTCTTTGGTGGCCAATATGGTAGAAGGGGTAAGTCAGGGATACAAAAAGGAACTTGAACTGGTTGGGGTTGGTTATCGAGCCAATGTTCAAGGTGACATCCTAGAATTAAATTTGGGATATTCTCACAATATCTACTTACAGATTCCGGAAGGAATCAAAGTTAGCTCTGAGGCTCCTAAAGGTAAGAATCCTACGGTAACCCTTGAAGGATACGATAAGCAGTTGGTAGGTCAGGTAGCGGCTAAAATCAAGTCGTTGCGACCTGTTGAGCCTTACAAAGGAAAAGGTATTCGGTTTGTGGGTGAAGTTGTCCGTAGAAAAGCAGGTAAAACAGCAGCTAAATAGTCGTTGAATTATGGCAGTTAGTAAAAAAGTAAGTCGGCGTAATAGAATCAAGAAGAGTATTCGCCGCAAGATTAAAGGAACTAGTGAGCGTCCACGATTGTCGGTCTATAAGAGTAATACTGGCATTTATGCCCAGCTTATTGATGACGATCGCGGTACTACATTAGCGCAGGCTTCTTCTCGTGAATTAGGGGATTATAATAACCCAAACATAGAGGTTTCTGGAAATGTGGGGAAGAAACTTGCTGAGATAGCCACTTCAAACGGGGTATCCCAAGTCGTTTTTGACCGAAATGGCTATATCTACCACGGAAAAATAAAAGCATTGGCAGAAGGTGCCCGCGAGGGTGGCTTAAAATTTTAATTAATGGCACAGAACGTAAGATCGGTTAAAGCAAGCGAGCTAGACTTAAAAGAACGAGTTGTTGCAATTAAGCGCGTTGCCAAAGTAGTAAAGGGCGGTAGGAGATTTAGTTTCTCGGCCATCGTGGTGGTGGGTAACGGTGACGGAATTGTAGGGTATGGTCTAGGCAAAGCGAATGAAGTAACCGACGCAATTACCAAAGGCGTCGATGACGCTAAGAAAAACCTAATGAAGGTACCTGTACTGAAGGGTACAATTCCCCACGAGAATATTGGTAAATACGGTGGAGGATTTGTATTGCTCAAGCCAGCTTCGCCAGGTACGGGAGTTATTGCCGGTGGTGCGATGCGTGCAGTGCTAGAAAGTGCGGGTGTTCATGATGTTTTGGCTAAATCAAAAGGCTCATCCAATCCACATAATGTGGTAAAAGCAACTTTTGATGCTCTAGCTACCATGCGTGATGCTTACTCAGTAGCCGAACAACGTGGAGTTGAATTAGAAAAGGTATTTAACGGATAAATCCATGGCTCGTATTCAGATAACGCAAACTCGTAGTATGATCAATCGGCCTAAGCGGCAGAAGCTTACACTTCAGGCTCTAGGGTTGGGTAAACTTCATCGCACTATTGAGGTTGAAAATACACCGCAGATTAGCGGGATGATAAGGAAAGTAGCCCATTTAGTAACGGTTAAAGAAGTTTAGCATGGATCTTAGTAATTTGAAACCCGCTAAAGGGTCGGTAAAAAATAGAAAACGTATTGCTCGTGGTCCTGGATCAGGTTGGGGTGGTACTGCTGGACGTGGCCATAAAGGTGCTCAATCTCGTTCGGGGTATAAAGTGAAAGCAGGTTTTGAAGGTGGCCAAATGCCACTTCAACGACGAGTGCCTAAGTTTGGATTCAACTCCCCTAACAAGGTAGTGTATCACGTTGTGAACCTCGGACAATTAGCGGGAGTATCTGAAAAGGTTGGGAAAAGCGAAATTGGATTTGATGATTTTGTTTCGGCTGGTCTCATTGGTAAAAAAGATCGGCTAAAGATACTGGGCGATGGCGAAATTTCTATGTCTATCAAGGTTGAAGCTCACGCCTTTTCTAAGTCTGCGCGGGAAGCTATTGAAAAAGCCGGTGGGGAAGCAACTAACATAAAGTAGTCTATGAAGAAGTTTATTACCACTATACGGAATATTTTCTCAATAGAGGAACTACGAAATAGAATCCTAAACACCATAGGGTTCTTAATTATTTTCCGACTCGGGTCATTCGTTGTTCTGCCTGGGGTAGACCCCAACTTACTGGAACAAGGAGCTGATAGTGGTATATTCGGGCTTCTAAACACATTTTTAGGTGGTGCCTTCAGTCGGGCATCCATCTTTGGACTAGGTATTATGCCGTACATCTCGGCATCTATCGTAATCCAACTTCTCACGGTTGCGGTTCCGTACTTCCAGAAAATGCAGAAAGAAGGGGACTCCGGGCGTAAGAAGATGAATCAGATCACAAGGGTTCTTACTATATTTATTACACTTGGTCAATCAGTGGGGTACTTAGCTTATGCTGTGCCTCCAGAGGCTGTTATGATTAACCAGACTCTATTCACTGTTTCATCAATGATCCTCCTCTCATCGGGAACGATCTTCTGCATGTGGTTAGGGGAGAAGATAACCGATAAAGGTATTGGAAACGGTATCTCTATGTTGATTATGATCGGAATTATTTCCCGATTTCCCGGTGCTATCGTTGCTGAAGCATTGGCGAAAGGGATGAGCGGCGCATTATTATTCCTTCTTGAAATTGTGGCTCTGTTCTTTGTGGTAATGGCCTCAGTAATCTTGACCCAGGCCATTCGGCGGGTTCCGGTTCAGTACGCCAAGCAGGTTGTAGGGAATAAAGTATACGGTGGTCAGCGGCAGTATATTCCGTTGAGAGTAAATGCTTCGGGAGTAATGCCTATTATCTTCGCTCAGTCTCTTATGTTTTTACCCGGACTATTGGCGGGTATCTGGGCTGATTCCAGCGATATAGCGGCTACCATCGGCAGAACATTTGCAGATATTGCTTCCTGGCAATACAACTTGGTATTTGGTATTCTAATCATACTATTTACGTTCTTCTACACGGCAATAACGATTAATTCCACCCAAATAGCTGATGATTTAAAACGAAACGGTGGATTTGTGCCGGGGGTAAAGCCGGGTAAGCCTACGGCTGATTTTCTGGATACTATTCTATCCAGAATTACGCTTCCCGGATCAGTGTTTCTCTCTATCATTGCTATTATGCCGGCCATTGCGATGGTGGCAGGGGTTACTACCGATTTTTCTTACTTCTACGGTGGAACGTCCCTCCTAATTATGGTGGGGGTGATTTTAGATACCTTACAGCAGATTGAAAGTTATTTGTTAATGCGCCACTATGAAGGTTTAATGAAATCCGGTCGAGTGAAGGGAAGATCCCAAAATGCGGCAGTAGCATAAGTATAAAAGCAACCTATGGCAAAACAAGCATCCATTGAACAAGACGGAACTATAACTGAAGCACTTTCCAACGCAATGTTCCGAGTAGAACTTGAGAACGGGCATGAGGTAATTGCTCATATTTCCGGAAAGATGCGAATGAATTATATAAAAATATTACCGGGAGACCGGGTTAAGCTGGAGATGTCTCCTTATGATCTGACCAAAGGCCGGATCGTTTACCGCTATAAATAAATAGAACAATGAAAGTAAAAGCATCTATAAAAAAGCGAAGTGCGGATTGCAAGATCGTTCGCCGCAAAGGAAAGCTTTATATTATTAACAAAAAGAACCCTAGGTTCAAACAAAGACAAGGTTAATTATGGCTAGAATTTCTGGAGTTGATATTCCTGACCACAAGCGCGGGGAAATTGGATTAACGTATATTTTCGGAATCGGAAAAAGCTCAGCTCGTAGTATTCTAGAGCAAGCTGGTATCGATCCGAGTAAAAAAGTATCTGAATGGAACGACGAAGAATCTAATCAGATTCGTCAGATAATCTCTGAAAACTATAAAGTTGAAGGGGTGCTGAAGTCGGAGGTACAGCTGAATATCAAGCGGTTGATGGATATTGGTTGTTACCGAGGCTTAAGACATCGTAAAGGTCTTCCTCTCCGTGGACAGCATACTAAAAACAATTCTAGAACTCGTAAAGGAAAGCGCAAAACTGTAGCCAACAAAAAGAAAGCTACTAAATAATATTTTCAAACTATGGCTCAGAAACGAAAGGACAAGGGAAAAAAAAGAGTCGTTGCGGTTGATACGCTGGGACAGGCTCACATCAAAGCTTCCTTCAATAACATAATTATCTCCATCACTAACATGGCGGGGCAGGTAGTATCCTGGTCTTCCGCCGGTAAGATGGGATTCAGGGGTTCCAAAAAGAATACTCCGTATGCAGCTCAGACTGCTGCGGCTAACTGCGCGCAGGTTGCTTATGACCAGGGAATGAGAAAGATCGAGGTGTACATCAAGGGGCCAGGTTCAGGAAGAGAGTCAGCTATTCGCTCTTTGCAAAATTCCGGTCTTGAGGTTACTATGATTCAGGATGTGACTCCACTTCCTCATAACGGCTGCCGTCCCCCCAAACGCCGTAGAGTTTAATTTAAACGTAAAGTTGATCAAGAAATATGGCTCGCTATACCGGTCCTAAAACCAAAATTGCTAGAAAATTTAACGACCCTATCTTTGGTCCCAGCAAAGCTCTTCAGAAAAAGAGCTATCCTCCTGGGCAACACGGAAGAGGTCGTCGGCGTAAGCAATCTGAATATGCCATGCAGCTCATGGCAAAACAGAAAGCTAAATATACTTACGGTGTACTGGAACGTCAATTTGCTAACCTGTTTGAAAAAGCCAGCCGTAGCAAAGGGATTACTGGTGAGGTTTTGCTTCAGTTGTTAGAATCTCGCCTAGACAACGTAGTGTACCGATTAGGTGTTTCTCCTACTCGTCGTGGCGCTCGCCAATTAGTATCGCACAAGCACATTACGGTTAATGGTAATGTGGTAAATATTCCCTCTTACCAGGTAAAGCCTGGCGATTTGGTAGCTGTACGAGAAAAGTCTAAGTCATTATTGGCGGTTACTGAAAGTGTAGCCTCGCACAGCCCCAAGGTGAAGCAATACTCCTGGCTGGAGTGGGATGGCAAAGAATTGTCCGGACGATTTACAACGTTGCCTACTCGGGAAGATATTCCGGAGAACATACAAGAGCAACTTATCGTCGAGCTATACTCTAAGTAACTCTTTTTGAACATTTATTAATCACTACGCATAGATTATGTCCATACTAGCATTTCAAAAGCCCGAAAAAGTGGTCATGGAAAAGGCTGATAATTTCCACGGCCTTTTTACTTTTAAA
>CAKZYJ010000163.1 GCA_937884755.1 uncultured Flammeovirgaceae bacterium | reverse complement strand
AATAACGCCTGTTTCATTATTCACCATCATTATAGAGACAAGCGCAGTATCATCTCGTATGCTATCTTCCAGTTCTTCAAGATTTACTAATCCATCGTCGTTGACGGGTAAGTAAGTTTCCTCATATCCAATCGTTTCTAGATGTCTACATGTATCTAGTACAGCTAAATGCTCTGTTTCAACAGTTACAATATGCTTACCCGTAGCTGATAGAGCTATTCCTTTTACAGCCGTGTTAATAGCTTCAGTAGCCCCGGACGTAAAAACCATCCCACTTGGCTGCCCTGAGATAAGCTGAGCTATTGTTTCACGGGCTTTTTCAATGTCCTTCTTTATGGTCTGCCCAAAGTAGTGATTACTGGAAGCATTAGCATATTCACTATACAGGTATGGCAACATTGCTTCCACAACCCGTGAGTCCGGCCTTGTAGTCGCATTGTTATCTAGATATATGATTGAAGACATATTAAGTATTAGGCATCTGCATTTGCAGAAAATCTTAACCTCTAAAAAAGAAAATTAGAACCAATTATTATAATTTATGGGTAAATAAATTAAATATCCTAACATTCTAGTAGGTAATATTTTTGTCCTTTCCGTAAGGAGGGGCTTACCCTTACTGTGTGGGTGTCGGGCTATCGCTACTCGACACCCTACACACAACCAGCAGAGTCTCAAACAAACCGCTCTATCCCTAAGCTGAAGGCAACCGCACATAAGATCATTGATTGCAAGCAAGATATAACACGCAGTGGACACGTCCCTGAACCGTTCGGCATAAAGCCACCACACATGACCCAGGCCCGTTTATTCCGCTGCGCTTCAGAGCCAGCTTGCCATCGCACAAACCAGCCACTCCACTGCGCTTTATGAGACTTGCTCACAAATCAATATCTCTTTATCCCCCTTATCCCTGGAAAAAATATCTAAGGCTTTGCAGTAGGGAAGAGCTGTTACTTATTTCATGGGTGTAGAGAAAACAACGGTTTTAGGAATAAAGAGCAGAGTCGTAAAAGTAGAGATTAACTTCTTTGAGATGCTGGTAAGAGTCCACCACGCGCTCAACACCACGTTCTATCGCATCGTCTTGTGCCGCATAGGGATTACTTATTTCCATACAAATAAGCTCATGGCATATGCGGTAATAGACATAGTTACGAGTTTTGTTTAGGCCATTGCGACGCATAATATCCGAGGCCGCTTTGCGCGTATCGTAAGAGAACGCTAACGCTCTAGGTTTTGGCTTATCATTACAGGCAATAAGTTGCATGTAATTAGTATATGGTAAAAAGCTAGCAAGAACAAGGAATTTGCTTGCAAATAGCTTGCAAATAAAAAAAGCCACTCACAAGTCTGTTTGTAAGTGGCTGATTTTCAAGTGGGTCCTGTAGGATTCGAACCTACGACCCCCTGCTTGTAAGGCAGGTGCTCTAAACCAACTGAGCTAAGAACCCATTTTGTCTCAAAATTCTTTTGTTTTGCTTCTGCTAATCTAAGAACCCTGAAAAAATGTTTTGCAAAGGTAATACTCTTGCTTACAATTGCCAATGTCCGGTAGAAAAATTTTGTATCCGCCGATGTCACCGTCATAAGCAGGTACCTTTTTGGGCATAGTTACCACGAATTGTTCGCCTCAGGGGTATCATATTTGACCCGCTTACTTCGTTCAGGTTAGTAGAATGATAGGTAAGTTACTCAAAAAGATGATCGTGGGGTGCGTGGGCACCCTGCTACTAGGAGGGGCGGGTACGCTCGGTATCGCTTACGTGTATCAGAATCAGATTGTTGAGCAACTGGTACAATCCCTCAATCAGTACGTGGCTACCCCGGTGCAGGTAAAAAGTATTAAGGTTTCTACCTGGCGTAGCTTTCCGCAACTGGCGGTTTCTTTCGAGGAGGTGTCTATTCCCGGCAATGCCGATTCGGTGCTCGCCGCAACTCACCCCCTGGCCGACATTAACCGAATCGATTTTTCCTTCGACATCCTGGCGCTGTTTCAAGGCAATTACGAACTACAGCAAATCACCCTTACCGATGGCTCGGTTACCGTACTGATTGATGAGCAGCGGCGGGCTAACTACAACGTCTTCCGGAAGCAGGATTCAACTCAGCAAAAATCAACCCCACAGCTAGCTTTTCGTCTGGAGCAGGTTCGCCTACGTAATGTGCAGATTCGGTACCTCGACTTAGACCGGGAACAGGATATTCTGACCCACGCCGATGAAATTACGGCGGCACTTCAGGTAAACGGGCCGGTGTATAAAATCCGTACCGAAGGAGAATTGGCGAGCAAATATATTGCAGTAGGAACGGATCATTACTTTGCCAGGCAACCGCTGGTAGTAGACGCCCGGCTTATCTACTACGAGGATCAGGACCGCTTGCTGATAGAACCCTCACTAGTGAGCCTGCACCAAGCCCAAATCAGCGTACAGGGCCTGATTGACCATTCGGAAGAAACGCTGCTAGACCTAAAAACCGAGGCAGCTCAGTCTGATTTTCAAACCCTGCTAAGCGTACTGCCTCCGGCCTTAGCCAAACCCTGGCAGCATTACCGCACCGAGGGCGAGGTACATCTGGCGGGGCAGATTAAAGGACTAGCTCGTCAGCCGGGTATCCGGCTCAGCTTTGGTTGCGAAAACGCCTCTTTCTCCCACCCGGATTATCGCAAGAAGTTGGAAAATATTTATCTGTCTGGCTCCTTCAGTAATGGAGCTGAACAGAACTCCCGCACTGCTGATCTGCAACTAAACGATATTCGCGCTACGCTGGACGGAAAGCCCCTAAGCGGACACCTGCGGCTGCGTAACTTCCGGGATTTATACTTGGAAACCGCCTTTCAAGGAGAGTTTCATTTACAGTCGCTACTGGCATTCTATCCCATCCCTCAGCTAAAGTGGGCCGAGGGAAAGATTGAAGCTGATGTACAACTGGCGGGTAAACTGAGCGACCTTAAAAGCAGTGAGTTGCACCGCCGTCGCCAAACCCACTCGGCAGGCACCATCCAGGTAGATCAGGTGGCGTTCGCCCTACACGATAGTCAGCTTCCTTTTCAGCAGATCTCCGGTAGGTTCACTATTGAAGACAACCACCTGAACATCCAGCAGGCGTCGGGATACTGGGGGCACAGCCACCTGGCGGTAGACGGTCAGTTTAACAACGTGGTAGCCTTTGCGCTCACTAACACTCATCCGGTACAGATCAATGCCTCATTTCATTCGGATTTCATGGACTTAGACGAACTGCTATCCGGTCAGCTAAGTAAGTCGCTTACTACCGATAATCTGGTGAAGAGCACCGTGCAGGATTGGCACACCGTGGCTGACAAGCAGGCGTACCGGCTAGAAATCAGCCCGAGGCTGACGTTGGATTTCTCCTGCGACGTGAAACGGCTAAAGTTTCGCCGCTTCCGGGGACAGAATATTCGCGGAAAGCTGAAGTTGCACAATCAGACTGCCCGCATTCAGGATTTATCGATACAAACAGCTGGGGGAACGGCCTACGCTTCGGCCCTGGTGAATGCCCAGCGGGAGGTAATCCGTACTCAGGGGCAAACCCGCCTGGAAGGTATGCATGTGGATAGTGTTTTTTACGTATTTGAAGACTTTCAGCAGAATTTTCTGACTGCCCGCCACCTGAAAGGAGAAGTGTACGCCACCTCCGACTGGCGGATGAGCCTGAATCGTAATCTGGAAGTGCGCTACCCCTCGCTTTCGGTAGAGACCTTCGCTACACTGCGGAAGGGCGAACTAAACAACTTTGAACCTATGCAGCGTATTGCCCGCTTTGTGGATGAGCAGGAGCTCGACCATCTGCGCTTTGGCGATATTCAGAATCATATCCTTATTCGCGACCAACAGATTTATATTCCTCGGATGCTAGTACATAGCAACTTATCCGATATCCGGGTGAGCGGCACCCACACCTTTGATAACCGTATTGATTACCACTTTGATGTCCCCATGCGCAGCATTCACCTGCGGTCGGCCAAAGCCCGTGAGCGAACGGCCCAGCGTAAGCAGCACTTCGGCGAAGTGGCCCCTGACGATGCCGCTCCCACCAAACTCTTTCTGAAAGCCCGAGGCACGGTAGACAACTACAAAATCTCCTACGATCTGCCCACGGCTAAGGCCCAGTTAAAGGAAAATCTGGTAGAAGAAAAGAAAGAGCTAAAGCAGATACTAAAAGACAAACGAAAGGCCACCACCTACGAAGTTGAGCTCAGCGATGAGTACCTGGAATTTGAACCTGCTCCTCAGAATCAGCATTGATTGATACTTCGGGTTCAATGATTTTTACCTCTAGTCAACTCCAATAAGTGCCTGTACTAATTTATCGAATGTCATCCTGATGCTTTTCGGAAAGGCAGGGTTCAGCATATTCCAAAACACCTTTTTTCTCATATTCATCAAGCAACTCCTTCACGCTTTTATAGTCAATTTTTCTCAGCACTTCAACGGCGAAAAATTTATCGTTTAGGCCTTCCGATGAGCAGTTTAGCCCTTCAAGTTCTTTTCTAATGATCTGTTTAGCGATCTTATCGGTTGTCATAATAACCTGAACAATCGAGTTTCCTGAATGCTTGGTTGTTTCTCGATAAGTGAGGATTTGTTCTTGCTCGTCAAACTCAGCAAAAAATTCGTCGCCAGTTGCTATTAATGATCCATAAAACGGAATGCTATCCAGTTTGTAGATTCCTTTGGCAGGATCAATCTTCAACGCCCACATGGTCTCGACTACGGTTTCATCTAGCACATGACTGTAAAATCTAAAAAGAACTTTCTCGTATTCATTTGATATTTCAGCCATCTGATAAAGTTACTATTCCTAGTCAAGTCATTAACTCTCGGCCATAACACCCTCTCAATACTTCCCGCATATTCTCTACTACCTGCTCGGCATTTTGCCGGGTGAAGCAGAGGGGCGGTTTGGTCTTCAGCACACTGTCGTGGGGGCCGTCGGTGCTGATGAGGATGTGCCGTTGCTGAAGTTCATTTTTAATGTACTGAGCTAGTTCAGTATTAGGTTCTAGCTGATCGTTCTTTATCAGTTCTACGCCAATAAACAGCCCCGAACCTCGCACATCGCCAATACTCGGAAAGTCCGCCTTGAGATCATTGAGAAGTGATTGATAGTAATCACCTACGTCTTTGGCTTGTGCTGGCAAGTTCTCTTCTTCAATTACATCTAACACCGCTAGCCCGATAGCACAGGAAACCGGATTTCCGCCGAAAGAACTAAAGAACTCCACTCCCCGGCTGAAGGACTCCACTATTTCCGAGGTGCATACCACCGCGCCCAGCGGATGTCCGTTGCCCATGGGTTTTCCAAGCACTACAATATCAGGAATCACTTCCTGCGCTTCAAAACCCCAGAAGTAGTCGCCCAGGCGGCCAAAGCCGGTTTGCACCTCGTCGCTGATACATACTCCCCCCTGCTGCCTGATGGCTGGATAGATCTCTTTCAGATACCCCTGGGCTAAAGGAACCTGCCCACCGCAGCCAACCATGGGTTCACTGATAAAGGCGGCAATACCGGCTGGCAACTGTTCAATCTGCTCAATAGCTTCCTGAGCATAAGATTTTCCGGCACTTCCGTCGTTGTCAGTATACTTTCCGCGGTAGGTATCCGGGATAGGGGTTTTCAGGATATGATCTTTCTGTCCAGTTCCCTTAGCGTTACTGAACTTGTAGTCGCTGATATCTATCGAATGCTGGGTGTTGCCGTGGTAGCCGTGCTCCATCACCATAATGTTCTTGTGCCGACTGTGGGCGTAGGCTAGCCGCAGAGCCAGGTCACTGGCAGCACTGCCGGAGTTGACGAAATACACCTTGTTGAGCGAAGGCGGAAATTTTGCTAGTAGCTTTTCGGCGTAAGCGGGTAGCAAATCGTACTGAT
>CAKZYJ010000162.1 GCA_937884755.1 uncultured Flammeovirgaceae bacterium | reverse complement strand
AACACCCAGCGGAGAAACTTATGTAAAAAGGGGTGAAACGCAATCATACCAAGTAAATGGAAGACTCCTATGAAAATTGCGTGAATCCAGTACTCACCTTGTAGAAGCAGTATAACTGTCATTGATGTGGCCCCAACGAGATAACCATAGTAAATTCTGGGCATCAGAGTGTAGTTTTAAAGCAGTTTGATGAGTTTTATTTAATGTGAATGGCGATTAAGATAGGCTGTAAGTGCTGTGTCAGGGGGAAGCTTGCTGTTTGAGCGAAGCGACCGGGTTGCCGGTGCAATTTCAAGGTTTCCTAGATTTTTGTTTACTTTTCATCGATGGAAAAACGGTCCGCCGCCGCGGTAAAAGCCCGCCCGGGTCTCGCCAGACCGGCTTAAGGGCAGAGCATCGAAGGTCAGTTCCTTACAATACTCCATCGATAAGTTGAAATCCGTAGTTCGTGTTGTCGAAGTCAACTTAACAGTCACAGTTCAAAATTAACCGCTAACTCCCGGCCGCTTTCGTGGCTTTCGTAGGCTAAGTCAATCAGGTGAATGACCTGAGCACCTTCTTCAGCTGGTACCAGCAGTTGAGCCTTGCTCTCAATAGCTTGGGCCAGGTTATCGTAATAGGCCAGGTAGTTACCCGCTTCAGAGGCAATTTTCCCCCGGAAGGCGAGACCGTTAATCTCGGTATCCAGCGTACCCCAGATGGCTTCAGACTCGCTGCCCCAATTGTCTTCTCCGGGTATTTTGCCCACTTTCAGGTCATCTTCCTGCCGGTCTAAACCGTACTTGGTAAACGTGCCCAGGTCGCCCAGAATTTTGTAACGAGGGCCTTCATCCCGCACCAGATAGCTCGATTTAAGCGTGATCTGCTTATCAGGGTAACTCAAAATGAGATGGTAGGCATCGGGGGCTTTACCGCCCGCTCGCTGTGTGCTCAGCTTAGCAAACAGGGATTGAGGCATACCAAACAGAACCAGAGCTTGATCTATCATGTGTGAACCCAGATTGTACAGAATACCCGAACCAGGGCCGCTTTCTTCTTTCCAGGTATCAGGCTGAATATAGTTACGGTAGCGGTCATAGTGGGCTTCGTACTCTACTACGCGCCCACAAAGCTGCTGCTCCAGCACTTTCTGCACGGTGAGAAAATCACTATCCAAACGACGGTTCTGAAATACTGTAAGTAGAAGGTTTTGCTGTTTAGCCAACGCGATTAACTCTTTAGCCTCGTCTAGCGTATTGGTAAAGGGCTTTTCCACTACCACGTGTTTCCCGGCTTGCAGTGCCGCCTTGGTCATATCAAAGTGGTAGGCATTGGGTGTATTTACTACAATCAGGTCTATCTGCTCATCTTGTAGTAAGTCGTCGTACTGCCGCACGGTAGCTACTTCAGGGTAGTCCTCTACCGCATCGTTACGGTGGCGTTCCAATATAGTACTTAATTGAAATGAAGGGTGAGCGGCGATGAGCGGAGCGTGAAATACCTTCCCCGACATACCGTAGGAAGCCAGAGCAACTTGAATCATAGTGTAGTGATTTAGGCAGGTAAACTACGTAATTTTGTCAGTTTGCCCTAAGATGAAGCTTTACGCCAAGCGAAGCTGACTTTCTTGACCGAGGCTCCCGTGACGAAATTACTCCCCTTCTACTGGGGTAGTGTGGGAGTAATTTGTAATAGTAAACTGATGGTAAATTCAACTGTCTGGAGTAAGCTTTCCGAAATTTGGTAGCTACCATTCTTAGGGGTTGCCGTGGTGGGCATAGCAATAAGAAGAAAAAAATGATAATTCCCAAAATGAAAGCGCATACCCAAAAAATTAGGTATGCGCCGTATTTTCTTAATGCAAATAACTATCCTTATTCGCTCTTAACGTAAGAATTAGTCAAGCTCCACTTGGCCTATTTCTTTTTTGTTTGGCGTGGCAGAGTCGTCAGGATTCAGTACATCTTCGCTGCAGCTAAGTAAAGTAGCTGATAAGATAGCGAAAGCAAAAGATAACTTGATGGTCTTGGCAATAATTTTTCTCATAATCACTGTAATTTAGGTAGAATAGAATGTAAGAATTAGTTAACTAACTCTCTTACAAATATAACTATTCTCACCTACAGTAAAAATAAAAGTGGGGTACTTGTGATAAATAATGACTAAATGTTGAAAAAAGTACAATGTTTGTTTTTTCTAAGATAGAATTTTGTAAATATTCTCAGCATGTTTGGAAGTAAAAATCTATGAATGATAGTGTAAGAGTTATCAAACCTAAATTTGACTATTTCACAATAATATATGTTTAATTTTATTTTTTTGCTGTGAATATTTTTAGATAGGGTAGAAAAATGAAAATATATTTTCAAAGCCTATATTTATTCTAACCTCAAATAATTTTATCATCTATTAAAAAAATGTTGATGATAGTAAATTGTTCATACTAATAATTTGCGGAGAATTACGATGTAAGAAATTACCAAAAAATGATTTTTTTTCACTTAACATTGGCAGAATAATGCGTATGATTCAGCGTAAGATAGTTCAATAATTTACATACTTTGGCGAAATATTAGTGTTATACCTATACTGATATTTTTAGCTCAGCTCTTACCACACTATGAAAATCATTGAGAAGAAACAGTTAGAATCTCTAGGCAAGACATTTCGCTACACTCTGAGAGATAGGCGTAAATTAGTTAGTTTAATCATTGTAATACTTCTTCCTGTTGTTTTGTTTTCTTGGCGTCTAGTTCCCAAGGGTATAGAATTTCCTATGTACGGAAGCTTACATATATTCATGTGGGCTTTCAGTATGAGCTTTGCACTAGTCATGCTATCATCTGCTTGGTTTTTATCTACCCCTAGGCGGGATTTTGCTACTCAGATTATCGTGTTAGCTGCCTTGTTCTTGGGAGTATTTATAACCTTAAATATTCTTCCATTTTCTGTAGAATCTCCTTGGTGGGTAGATGTTTTGATAAGTCTTGCTTTGTTTGCTATAGTCAGTATTTACCTATTCTATGTCTACCGAAATTATATTGATCGTAATGTAGATTACAAGCAGTTGCACGACGGGATAGTACATGATTTGCATCATCAGCGGTTTTTAAACTCCATTAGCCGTATCGAGGGTTTAATGAAAGTAGCGGAGATGGAAGAGCCTTATAAGAGTATGTGTACGGATGAGATTGCTGAGCTTAAAGAATCCGTTTCCTACGTAGCCGATAAGTACAAAGCCTTATATTGATTTTTTTAGTCTTACTACTGTAACAAAACCACGCTATAGATCTTACTCGCCAGCTTGGTTATGCCAATGTCGGTCAATTAGGGCGAATGATACACTGATGTCATTCATCTTCGATGATTGTCTCGTCGCGGATGCGTTCGGCCACGGGCTGAATACCGATGCTGGATTTAATACCGCTCAGCAGACTGCGCCACCAGTAGCTGAAAATAGAGCGGCTGGGGTCGCGTTCGTAGTCTACCTCCCCTACCCTGAAGAATACTGCCTTCGGATTGTCTGATTTCACCACAAATGCGTTTGCAATAAGCGAACCTACCCGCTCGTCCAAGCCGGGCTTTCCTTTGTTTTTATCAATGAGCATTACACTTAGGTCGTAGTAGTTGAACCGTAGCTCGCCCGAAGACCGATTCCGGTCGCCCTGCACGTAAAATCTCATACTGTTGGCATAACCATCTTGGATGTTTATAAACGCCGAATGGTTTAGTACGGGATTATACGTTCGCAAATCCATGGGGCCGAGTGTGCCGTTTACGCTGAAGCGCATCTGTTCGTCAGCCATCGGAAAGCTAAAAGTAGCTTTTAGTTTCCCCTCACCCATCACCTCAGTGCTTACTTGCATACGAAAAATAGCACTGTCCCGTAACCTTTCGGGATGATTAGTAGCATTAAGTAGTAATCCGTTCAGGTTATCAAAGGTGATAATACCTTCCTGACTGGCCTCCGGTACTCGCTCAGCGTAGCTGATAAATCCGTTCGTAACCTGAATAGTATCCAGCGTGAGTAGAAATCCTAGATTCAGCAACATCTCCTGGTGCATAGGTAAAGTACGCTTGGCATTGCGGGGCACCCGAGCATCTTTGAAGGCGTCAATCTGTGGTCCAGTAATAGTAACCTTCCGAGCTTGCAGATGACGTTGTTTAATTAGTTCTTCAAAATTAATATCACTAAACCGAATGGTTTTCACCTGCGCTGCCACCCGTGTCTTCTGAAACGGAAATACATCTACGTACTGATAGCGAGGAATGCGAGGTACTAATTCTAGACCACTTATCTCCAGTTGAGGATTTTTAGTAGACAGACTAATCAGATCGGCCCGGGCGGTGTAGATAGTATCAGATACAACGATTTGATAATCTCGGATTCTCACCAGCAGATCGTCAGCTAGTAGCAGTTTGCGGGTAATATTGCTGGAAGTTGCATTCTCAGGAGGATCAGAAACCAGGCGAGCATAGGCCAAACTATCAACCTGTAATCCTAGTACGCTCATATCCAGCCGTTCAGCCCCGAACGCGGGTATAGGATCGCGTGGGTTATTGAAAATTTTAACCGTACCATTAGTGAAGTTAATCTGGTTAACAGCTAAAGTATTGAGAAAAGATGGAGCCACGTCAGACCAACGGGATGGTTTCTTGCTAGTTGTCAAAGAATCAGGAGCGAACTGATACAGCGTAATCTCTGGGTTCATAATATTCGCCTGATTGATCGCTAGCCTTCCTTTTAGAAAAGTCTGAGCTACATCTAGCCCCACTATTTGTAAAGAAGGCGTAGACAGCGCTAGGAGGTTTTTAGCCGGAAAGTTAGTCAGGTTACCAGACCGGAAGCCGTAAGGCTTAATTTCCAGACCACTGACAGATATCCGGTCTTCCTGGTTAGTCAGTACCGCTTCCCTGAACTGTAAACTCTGCTGAGCTTCGGGCATACGGAGCAGGTAGTTGCTCACGTGTATGTCAAAATTAATCTCATCGGCAAAAAACATCTTTGCCTCTCGCTGATGGCTGATCGAGTCAATAGCCAGGCGGTAAGCCCGCATCAGCATACTATCAATCTCTAGATAGTGCAGCGTATCCGTATCCTGCTGAAGGAAGGAGAAAATGCCTTCTTCAACCGTAAACTGATCCACGTAAATTCCTTTGGTTACCGATTTTATTTTTGGATACAGCTCCGGCTGCAAAGCTCTTCCCTTTCGGGCTGGTTCCTTTGGAAATGATCTCTTAGATCTTCCTACCTGAGTTTTTACTGAAATAGCTGGACGGCGTACGATTACCTTTTCCACCTCCATTTCGTGCTCAGTGAAGTAGCGGTAAAAGTTCATCCGATGCAATGCCAGTTGCGTAACGGTTAACTCCTCAATGTCTTCTAAGGCATCCAGGCTATCGCGAGTGCGGTGCAGGTTATCAATCGTTAACTGGTCAGAATAAGAAGAGTACAGAAAGCGCTCGGCTTGAAACTCTTCCTGATCCTCCTCTACCGGTAGGCTGAACTCAAACTCATCCATAGCAACTCTCACCTCCCGGGAATAAAATGGACGCTCCGGAATAAGGTTAGTCACGGAATCGAGCAGAAAGTCTACTACATCTACTGAAAGCGAGGGAGTAGAAAACCAGTTTGCCGAACCATTTTTTCCGTTTGGTTCAATAGTAATGGCTGCTTGTTGAATCTGTAGCTTCTCAATAGCCAGTTGGTTCAAATAGGGCTCTACCTGATCGTATAATTCAGGCATGGAGAAGTCTCCCTTTTGTTGTTTTCTATTCACTTTCTGGCCTAACTGTAGCCTGATAGTAGGCGAGATCATCGATACCTGTTTGAAATCGGCTGTTTGCAGATTATAGAGTTCACCGAAATTAATACCACTAATAGCGAAATAAGGAATCTCTAACTGCTCCATTCGTCCGACAGAAAAGTGAGTGGCCGAACGATTAGGCCAGAACTTAACCTGTTTTACGTATCCCTGCGAACTGAAAGTAGATAAACTCACTTCCTGGGCTTCCAACCATCCAGCCGAGACCGCACTGTTGGGGTTGTAGGGAAACTGGAACCAACTATTGTTCAGTCTCATATCTACCTCGTCGGCAAACACTGATACTTGTGATGAGAGAGCGGTCGTATCAGCGATAGCAATTAGCGGATGCGCTTCGTTGCCAATGCTTACGTTTCGGTAGTAGCCGAATAGTTTTCCCACATGTGCTATTTCAGTAAAGCCGGTGCGGCCCTCATTCGCCTTTAAAATCTCCACATGTCCGCTATCCAGTTGGAGTGTATTTACCAGCATTTGCTCTAGCCAGGCATCTTTACGATTAGGAGCAACCACCGGATACAAGTTCAGGCGGGCGTGGCTCCAGTTGTAAAAAACCTCTTTGATGGTATTGCTGGCTGAATCAGAAGCAGTCGCACTTGGTGATGTATCATTATTTCTCCGGGGCAATAATCCGAAGGGGATATCGGAAAAGTTAGCAACCACTACCTCAGGATGTCTCACACACACACTGTCAACGTCGGCAAACTTAGTAAATGAAAGGTCTTCTAAATTCAGCCCGTGCAAGCTAACTTCAGATGTACGAATATTGTATCCTAAGCGAGGAGGGGATATATCAGTTAAAAATTGAGCGAGTGAATCGACCCGAGGCTGCACCCGAGCCGAATCGAACACAATATCGCAGGAGTATTTTACCGCCCGGTCGGTACGTACGGTAAGTTCATTGGCAGCAAAATAATGCTGGCGGTCAGCTGACCACAGCTGAATATTCTCACCAGTTAGTAAAATACTGTCCATTGGCAGTACATGGCTTAAAGAATCAACCAGTTGCTGGTTAACCGAAGAGTCTAACTGAAAATCGCTGAATGACAACGAATATTGAGGCATATCTAACCAAGTCAGTGTGTCTTCTTCAACGTCATACATCTTCAATGTCCCATTGCTAATAGCAAATTGATTGATACCTATTCGCTTCCAGTACTTTTCTACCAAGGTATATAAGGTGTCGGGGTGCACTTGTCCTAAATGAGGGGGTGCTTTGCCTAACTGAAATTTCCTGGGTGAAGCCTGACTGTAACCTTGTAACTGAGGTCGGTCAATTTGCAGGCTATCAACCTCTACTATCTTCCGATAGTACATCCGGTTAAGATCTACGTTAGTCATAGCGAGTTGGGGCACCCGCAGAGCATACCACTTACTTGAATCTTTCGCTCGTAGTGGGATAACCTCCAGTTCTCGGAAGGCAAGCTTCTGCTGTTGGGTAGAAAAAGATAATGTATCAGCCTGAATCGTATAACTACTATCGGGTAATACAAAGCGGTATTCACCTAGCTTGATCTGAATGTCTTTGGTAAATAATAGCCTATCTTCCCGATGAAGAGCTGCCGAATCCAGCAAAAAACCCTCCAGGATAATGGTAAAACGATGGGCAAACCAATCGCTGCTGTTACTAAAAGAATTTGTTTGTGGCGGCGAAACATTTGCCAGATCGATTTCAAAAGAGGCATCAATAATCTCCAGCCGATTGAATGCTAACAGTTTTACATTTTCCTGTATTGTCTCGTAAATTTTACGTTCCTGCTCAGCAATCATGGCGCGAGGGCCGTCGGTTACAGATTCGGTGGTATCAACCGGATTGGTAGCCCATTGCTGTTTTACCGATATGTGTGGCGAGCTAAGATGAATTTGGTCAAATTGAAACTGATTTTGGCGATAAATATCCCATAGCCTCACGCCCTCAATCTCCAGCCGGGGAATCCCGAACCGATACTGCGTATGTACAGTATTCAAACTGTCGGTCAGTGGTAATCCGTTGTGGTATTCTAAATTCGTTATCGTAACATTTCCACCCAACAGGTTTACCCGCAGCTCATTAAAATCCAGTTTAGGAAGGTGATTCTGGTGAAATTGCTCAACGGCATACCTACGGAAAGCTACCAATATAGACTCCTTCAGGATTTCGTCGCCAAAGAAGAAAAACAGTGATTGTAGTGTAAGGATAAATACGACGATGCTGCCACCTATCCACAAAAAAATCGTACGTACTTTTTTCTTTTTCAATCGAAAAAATGCTTCGCGTTTTTAGCGAGGCTACTAGTTGTTCAGCAAAATAGAAAAACAATCGGAATATATTCTTCCAAATTACTAGTCATAAGTGATTATTCTCTTTGCTGAAGTTCCAAGCGGAGAAATGATTATAAAGGCAAATTAGCCAGGAGATTGAACATGCAGCCAAGATAGAGTTGTCACTGAGTAAAGCTCAGGCGCACCACTCGGAACCAGAATTGGCCGAGAAAACTGAAGAAACTCAGAAAGACAAGCGATTTATTCAAGAGTCATTGCTGCTACCGCAATTATGCATTTCAGCGTGAGCTAACCCACAGAACAATGCCCAGGACTAACACCACTACGCTAATGATTAACGGGGTATAGTCGGCCTTGCTAACAACTACGTCCATTCCCAATACGCTAAAGCTATCGGAGTCTTCTATTACTTGGGTGCCCGTGATAGCGATACTGACTAGTCCGGCTAGGGTTAGTATAATTCCAATGGTTTTTTTCATACGGATGTATTAGTACACATATGAAAATCCTACTTAAATAACTTCATCTGGTCTTTCTTCTTCCCTTTCATGTCCCAAACCACTTCGTCGCCAACGGTTTTGTACTGTCCGTTTTCGCTGGAGGCTTCATTCTTATCTTCTTCAATCTTTCTCTGAGGCTTGCTGGCTGTGAGCAACTTTACGTCCTTCACCTTATGTTTGGTAAGCCTATTACCAAGAGCCTTCCATCCTTTTACGTCTACCAGCACATCTACATCGTAGGTCTGGTGCTCGTGCTTGCGGCTTCCTTCCCTCACAAATTTTACGTCAATCTGGGGCTGGCGCTCGGTAGAGGCTACCATCAGTTTGGAACTACGGGCATCGGTAATAAAGGTGAAGCGACGGTCAGGTGTCGTGGTTTCTATATTGAACCGTTTCACGTAGTATTGCTTGGAGTTACCGTCGTAGTACACCGCTGAGATAGGACGCGACTGCTCAAACTTCTCCAGCAAAACTGTCTGATTAGGATCAAATTTATTGGTGAGTTCGTAGTTTTTCAACTCGTAAGTTCCATCCTTGAAGATGGCCAGTATTTTATCGTCTCCTTCAAAGGTTCCTAAAAAGCGGCCTCGCTCGTCAGTGTTCAGCGTGCCGACTACTTCGTCGTACCAGATATCGATACCTCCCAAGGTAGACTCACCTTCGGCAGTTTTCTCAATTTTACGTACCGGATACTTGGTCAGGATATTGCCATTGGCTCCCCTTCCTTTGATGTCCAATGTAGCAAAGTCAAAGTCAAACTTCTTAATTTTTGCGCGGGAGCGGGGTGATAGATATACGGTAACTACCTCGGCTTCAGCATTTGGATTAGCAGTGAAGTATAGCACTTTAGAACCTTTACTGCCTTTAGTCAGATCATATTCTTTATCGCGAGTTACCGCCAACACCTGAAAGCGTTTGATCATGGAGCGGCCGCTGGCTCCGTCCAAATACACCAGATTGTACACCCGCCGCTCGTCATTCTTACGGAATACATCGGCGTGGATGATGTTCTTACCTACGTATACCTTATCAGAGATACGAGTTACCACACACCTTCCGTCTTGCCGAAACACAATGATATCGTCAATATCCGAACACTCGGTTACCTGCTTTACGTCGTCACTCTTTTTCAGGCCGTAACCGATAAAACCATCTTTAT